>JAJFFA010000562.1 GCA_021776885.1 Planctomycetota bacterium | reverse complement strand
TCGATGCGCATCGTCGATCTCCTGTGCCCGATCGGTCGAGGTCAGCGCGGGCTGATCGTCGCCCCGCCGCGCAGCGGCAAGACGACCCTGATGCGGCAGTTCGCGGCGGGCATCGAGAAGGGCTATCCCGACGTGCACCTGATGGTGCTCCTGATCGATGAGCGTCCGGAGGAGGCGACGGAGTGGAAGCGCAGCGTCGAGCGCGCCCAGGTCTTCGTCTCGACCGCCGACGAGTCGGCCAAGAACCACATCCAGGTGGCCGAGTCCGTCTGGAAGCGCGCCCAGCGCATGGTCGAGCTGGGCGAGGACGTGATCATTCTGCTCGACTCGATCACGCGCCTGGCCCGGGCCTACAACAACCAGGCCGCCGGCGGCGGGCGCACCATGTCCGGTGGCCTCGACAGCCGCGCGATGGAGCGGCCGCGCAAGTTCTTCGGCTCCGCGCGCAACACCGAGTCGGCCGGCAGTCTGACCATCCTGGGCACGACCCTGATCGAGACCGGCAGCCGCCTGGACCAGCTCGTGTTCGAGGAGTTCAAGGGCACGGGCAACATGGAACTGGTGCTCTCGCGCAAGCTCGCCGACCGGCGTATCTTCCCCGCCATCGACGTCGAGCGCTCGGGCACGCGCAAGGAGGAGAAGCTGGTCGGCATGCGCCGGTTGAAGCTGATCCACACCCTGCGCCGCGTCCTCTCGCGCATGAACTTCATCGAGGCCATGGACCTCCTGATCACCAAGCTGGAAGATGTCGAGAAGACGGACGACTTCCTCTCCCGTTTCGAGGTCGATCCCGAAGCCTGATTCGCACAGCTTCCCCTCTTCGCCCGCTCGAAGGCCCCCGGACCTGCGCTCCCGTTGACCACGAGCCCCCCTGGCGCTGACGCCACCAGTCCCCCCGTCATCCGAGCCTCGGGCCTCGAGAAGCGCTACGGCGACGTACGCGCGGTCGACGGCGTGGGGTTCGAGGTCCGTCGCGGCGAGCTGGTCGGCTTCCTCGGCCCGAACGGCGCCGGCAAGACCACCACGATGAAGATGTTGACCGGGTACCTGTACCCGGACTCGGGCGAGGTCAGCATCGGGGGCGAGCGCCTCGACGGCCCCGGGCGCCTCGCGGCCCGCGCGCGCATCGGGTATCTGCCCGAGCGCACGCCCCTGTACGAGGGCATGCGCGTCGACCGCTACCTGGCCTTCGTGGGCGAGGTGCGCGGCCTGTCGCGCGCCGCGCGGCGCGATGCGGTGGCGCGCACGGTCGCGGCCTGCGACCTCGACGAGTACGCCACGCGCCGCATCCGTACCCTCTCGAAGGGCTACCGCCAGCGGGTCGGACTGGCCCAGGCGCTGGTCACCGACCCCGAGGTGCTCGTGCTCGACGAGCCGACCAGTGGCCTGGACCCGGTCGAGATCGTGCGCATCCGCGACCTGGTCACGCGCCTGTCCGAGCAGAAGACGATCCTGCTCTCGACCCACGTCCTGTCCGAGGTCGAGGAGGTCTGCGGGCGCGTCCTGATCCTGGCCGCGGGTCGCCTGGTGGCCGACGGGCCGCTGCTCGAGCTCGGCGCTGCCCTCGAGGCAGAGGAGGGCGAGGGCCTGGTGGTCGTGCTCGGTGCGCCGGAGGAGGAAGCGCGGGAGGCCCTGGCCGCTGTCCCCGGCGTGCGCTCGGTCGACCGCGTCTCCAGGAGCGGCAGCGGGCGGCTGCGCTTCGCCTTGACCGTGTCCGAGCGCTTCGAGGTCGCCCCGCGCATCGATGAGCTGGCCCACGCGCGCAACTGGACCGTGTTCGAGCTGCGCCACGAGGGGGCCACCCTCGAGCGCGTCTTCCTGGCCCGCACCCGCGGGCTCCTGCGGCGCTCGGCGACGGAGGCCTCGGCGTGAAGCGCATCCTGGCCATCCTGGCCCGCGAGCTGCGCGCGGCCTTCGAGTCACCCATGGCCTACGTGGCCATCGCGATCTACGTCCCGCTGCAGGCGGGGCTGTTCTTCTTCCTCGGCTACCCCGTGGGCCGCGTGCCCCTGCCGGGCCTTTGGGAGGGGGGACAGGCCAGTCTGCTCGTGCTCTTCGCCTGGATGCCGCTCTTGTTCGCGTTCCTGGTGCCGGCCCTGACCATGGGCGCCTGGGCGGAGGAGCGACGCTCGGGGACCGAGGAGCTGCTCTTCACCTACCCCCTGCGCACCTCGGAGGTCGTGGCCGGCAAGTTCCTCGCCGTCTGGCTGCTGGCTTGCCTGCTGCTGGCCGCCACGGTGCTGCCCGTCGCGATCACCGTCGACGGCCTGGGCGACCTCGACTGGGCCACGGTCTGGGTCGGGCTCCTGGGCGGCTTCGTCCTGGCGGCGGGCTACGCAGCGGTGGCCCTGTGCGTCTCTGCCCTGGCGGCCGAACAGCTGGTCGCCTTCCTGTGCGGCGGCCTGGTGCTCGCGGGCCTGTGGGCCATGCGCCTCCTGGTCGGCATCCTGCCCGCGCGCTTCGCCCGCGGCCTCGAGTACGCCGCCCCCGGGTCGCACTTCCTCGACAGCTCCGCGCGCGGCGTGCTCGACCTGCGCGACCTCGTCTACTTCGGCCTGCTCGTCTGCGTCGGGTTGTGGATCAACGTGCTCGTCATCGAGCGCAAGCGCTGGGTGGGCTGATGGCAGGCATGAACAAGCGTCGCGTCGAGCTCTTCAACGCGTTCCTGACGGCGGTGCTCCTGGTCGCCATCGCCCTGGCTGGCAACCAGCTCGCGCGGCGTCACCTGGTGCTGCGCAAGGACCTCTCCCAGGACCAGCTGTACGCCATCTCCGACGCGACGCGCTCGATTCTCGCGCGGCTCGAGGACCGGCTGTCGGTGAAGGCCTACTTCAGTGGTGACATCTTCTCGGGCGAGGCGGCGATCGCGAAGGCGCGGCTCGAGGCCCAGCTCGAGGAGTGTGAGGCCCTGGCGGGCGGTCACATGGAGGTCACCAGCGTCGACCCCAACCGCTACAGCGAGGTGCTGCGCGAGGCCCAGAGCTACGGCATCGCGGCCCAGGAGATCGAGAGCTTCCAGGGCGCCAGCCGCCGGCGCGAGTCGATCTACCTCGGCCTGCTGCTGCGCTACCGCTCGCGCGAAGAGGTGCTGCCCTTCGTGCACCCTTTCGCCTTCGAGAGCCTCTTCGCCTCCCGCGTCCACGCCCTGATCTCGGACCGGCGCGTCGTGGTCGGTTGGCTGGGCAGCGAGGAGCCGCCGCAGGAGGATGGCGAGGGCAGCTTCGGAACCTTCGGCCGCGCCCGCGGGCTGCTCGGGCGCGGGCGCGAGGTGCGCCCGGTCGAGTACCTCGAGGTGGGCGAGCCCGTCGACGCGGACATCGACGTGCTCTTCGTCGTGCGCCCACGGAAGCTGCACCCGCGGGCCGTGTTCGAGCTCGAGCAGTACGTGCAGCGCGGGGGACGGCTGGTGCTGCTCCTGGACGACGTCACGTTCCACTCGCGCACGGGTCAGTCACGGCTCGAGCCCAGCGGCCTCGAGGGCTTGCTACAGCACTGGGGTGTGCGCACCACCCGCGGCCACGTCTGGGACGACCCCTGGAAGGGGCAGCTGATCCTGCCGCGCGTCGTGACCCTGTCCGACGGCCAGCAGGGCGTGCGCGGCTTTCCCCTCGACTACCCGCCCTTCGTGGTGCCGCGCGCGACGGGCTTCGCCCAGGAGGTGCTCGCGACCAGCGGACTCTCCCAGGCGCTCTTCCCCTGGGTGCATGCGATCCGCAGCGACGAGCCCTGTCCGGAGGGGGTGACGCGGACCACCCTGATCGAGTCCTCCCCCGACGCCTACGTGATCGACCCGGTCGAAACCCTGGCGGACGATCCGGCCGTGATCCAGGGGCAGAGCGACGCCCTCTACGCCCAGGGCACCCGGGACTCCGGCCCCTTCCCCCTGGCGGTCGCGCTCTCGGGCAGCTTCCCTTCGCCCTTCGCCGAGCGTGGTGCACCCGCCGCCTGGGACCCCGCCGAGCCCGAGGCCCGCGGGGTCGATGAGGGCACCCCCGTGCTCTCCCGCCACGCGGCGGCACAGGTCGTGGTGATCGGGGACGCGGACTGGCTGCGCGACCCCGACCTGCTCTTCCGCAGCTTCTTCAGCGAGCCCAACGCGGTGCTGCTGCAGAACCTGGTCGACTGGCTCTCCCTCGATGACGAGCTGGTCTCCCTGCGCTCGCGGGCGCCGCGCGACCGCTCCCTGCGCGACTTCCTCGACGAGGCGCGCCGCGCGGGGGGCCTGCTCGGTCCCGTCGTCGACACCGCCGAGGAGCTCGAGCAGCTCACGCGCCGCGAGGACGCGGCCCAGCGCTCGGCCCGACACCGGCAGTACCTGGCCATGGCCCTGCCCATCGGGATCTCGCTGGCCCTGGTGCTGGGCTTCGGGCTGGTCTGGAACCTGCTCGAGCGGCGCAGACCCCTGGCGCGCGGGAGCTCCGCCGACGCCAAAGAGGTGCGCCCGTGATCGCTCCGCGCAACGTGGTCCTGGGCCTGGTGCTCGTGGCTCTGGTCGCGGCCAACGTGCTGCTCGG
>JAJFFA010000561.1 GCA_021776885.1 Planctomycetota bacterium | reverse complement strand
CGGACTGGTGGCCGTGGGCCTGCGCGCCGGGGCCCAGGTGCGCGTGGTCGTGTCGTCCGAAGAGGGCCAGGCGCCGGCGGAGTTCCTGGCCCGCAGACCCTCCGATCTCTTCGCCCTCTTGAGCTTCCTGAGCGCGCGCCGCGCCGCGGGAGCCCTCGGGCTCGAGGCTCTGTGCCAGAGCCGGCCGCCCTCGGCCCAGGCCGGTCGCGTCTTCGTGCTGGGGGACTTCTTCGACCTCGCCCCGGGCACCCTGGCGAGCCTCCTGCGCCGCGGGCGCGAGCTCTTCGCGCTGCAGGTCCTGGCGCCCGTCGAACTCTCGCCGCTGGCGGGGCACGGCTCTGCGGTCGAGTGGGTCGACCCCGAGGGCGACCAGGGCTGCGCGGTCGAACTCGATGCCGTCACCGTCGCGCGCTACGAGCGCGCCCTCGAGGTGGCCCTCGAGGGCTGGCGCAGCCTGGCGACCCACCACGGCTTCACCTGGGCCGTGCGGCGCAGTGACGAGCCCTTCGAGGACCTGGTGCGCGGCTTGCTCGGGGGGGCCTGAGGACGCCGTGGCGCTGGTCGAGTGGACCCGTCCGGCCGGCTTCCTGGCCCTGCTCCTGCCCCTGGCCGTGTGGCTCCTCGCGCTGCGTCGCGAGCGCCCCGCCCCCGAGCCCACGGGGGCGATCGCCCTCTGGCGCCCGCTCGCGAGCAAGGGCAGCGGTGGCAGCCGCTGGCGGCGCCTGCCGCCGGCCACCCGCGCCCTGCTCGGCGCCCTGATCCTGGGGACCCTGGGCCTGGCCGGGCCGCGGCGCGCGGCCGCAGCGGAGGCGCGCAGCTGGCAGGTGATCGTCGACCGTTCGCCGTCGATGTACCTGGCGCACACGGATGCCGAGGGTCGACCCAGCGGACGCGGGACGCGCCTCGACGCCAGCCTCGCGAGCCTCGAGGAGTGGCGCGCTCAGGCGGCGCGCGGGGACACGCTGCACTGGATCGCGCCGGGCGAAGCCGACGGGGTCACGCACCCGGGAGACTCCGCGCCCACGGCCTGGCGCAGCGCGCCGGCCCAGGCGCGCGAGCGGCCGCGCTTCCTGCGCTGGCGCGGTTCGCGCTGCCTGTGGGTCAGCGACCGGATCGAGGGCGCCGAGCTCAGCCTGGCCTCCGGGGTGGGCGGCGTCTTCGCAGCGGGGGGCGGCCCGGTGCCGGGGGCGGTGAGCGGCTGGGGCGCGGAGCGCCTGGTGTGGGACGGGGACGGCGTTCGCACGAGCGTGCTGCCGGGGGCCGCCCAGCCCCGGGTGCTGCGCGTCGGGAGCCTGGCGCCGCTGCTCGAGGAGTTGCTGGTGCTGTGGGCCGAGGAGCGCCGCGTGCGGGTCGTCGACAGCGACGGAGCGGGGACGATCCTGCGCATCGTGGGGGCCGAGGCTGCGGACGTCGCGCTCGAGACCGGTGCTGCCTGCGGGCGCGACGGCTGGTCGACGCGCGCGACCCTGGCCAGCGCGCCCCTCGCCTCGGCCGCGGGCGCCCTCGACGTCTGGCTGACGGCGCGTGGCGCGGATGGAAACGAGCGACCCGTGGTCACCTGGCGCCCGGGCGAGGTGCACGTGGGCCTGGTCTCCCTGGCTCCGCCCGCGGGCGAGGCAGCCGCCTTCGCCGTGTCCTGGGCCGAGCTCTTCGATGCGGCTTGCCTGCCCCCGGGGGACGTGGTGCCCCTCGCGCAGCGCAGGGGCGTGGTGGCCAGCGCGCGTCGCATCGCCCGCCCGGCGGCCTCCCACGGGGCGCCCAGGGCAGCGGGCGCGGGCGAGCTGCCCCTCGCCGCCCTGCTGTGTGCCGCCGCCAGCCTCCTGGCCCTGGCCTCCCTGGTGCTCCCCGGCGGGGCCCTGCGCGGCGCTCGCGGGTAGCGCGACGGGATTCTGCGGATTTTCCTGCGGACCCCGCGCCGCGGGAGCGCTGAGTGAGAGGGTAGGGCCCGTCGGCGCGCCCTTCCTCCCGACTCGCTTCGTCCCACCCTCCAGGAGGTCTCCGTGAAATGGTCCCGTGTGCTGCTCGCTACCCCGGTCCTGGCCCTGGCGGCCTGGGCTCCTGTGCCCCTCGGCCCCCCGCTCGTGCCGGCACCCCCGGCAGCGTTCGGCGTATCCCAGCCGAGGGTGACCTTCGCGCTCATCTCCTCCCAGAACGGCGGGGTGGTCCAGGCGGGTGACCGCGTCAACTGGCGCATCGAGCTCTCCGTCAGCGCTGGCGACAACCTGGGGCTGGCCCTGGTGCGCGCCGACCTGGTCCAGGCTCCGACCAACCCCGCGCCGATCGTCTTCCTGCGCGGACGCGGCAACAGCCAGGCCATGCGCGCCTTCGACCGGCCCAAGGGCTTCTCGAACACGACCCTCGTCCCGGGCGAGTCCGGCTTCGGCGGGACCGCGGTGGACGGCGGCGCGCGGCTGGCGCAGATCGGCGGCGCGCAGAACACCTTCGGGGTGCGCCCGACTTGCCTGGGACCCAACGGCGAGATCTGCATGGGCCAGGACATCAACGTGAATACCGGCGTGGGCCAGGCGGCGGGGGGCGAGCTG
>JAJFFA010000057.1 GCA_021776885.1 Planctomycetota bacterium | reverse complement strand
TGGCTTTCTTCGCGTCGATCTTCGTCGCGGCCTTCGAGCACTCGAACCTGGGGCGCATGCTGGCCATCGAGGGCGGGAACTTCCTGCGCCAGTTCGAACTGCCCAGCTGGATGTTGATGCTGGCGCTGATCGTCGTGATCTGCTTCGTCAACCTCTTCGTGGGCTCGATGTCCGCCAAGTGGGCCATGCTGGCCACGGTCTTCGTGCCGATGTTCATGACCCTCGGCGTCAGCCCCGAGCTGACCCAGGTCACCTATCGCATCGGTGACTCGGTCACCAACAGCATCACGCCGCTCAACCCGTACATCGTCGTGGTGCTGGTGTTCATGCAGCAGTACGTGAAGAAGGCCGGCCTGGGCACCCTCGTCGCGGTCATGCTGCCCTACGCCGTGATCTTCGCCCTGGCCTGGGGCGCGCTGCTCGTGTTCTGGATCCTGACCGGGCTGCCCCTGGGACCGGGCGGGCCTCTCGATTACGTGGGCTGAGGGTGAGCGCTGACGGGGAGGCGCGAAGATGTGGCGCTTTGCGCGGGACGGAGGGAGCGGCCTGACGCTCCCTCCAGCACCTGTCCGTTTTTCCCCCGAGGATTCCCCCCATGCTTCGTTCCGCTCTCCCCGCCCTGGCTCTGATTGCCCTCCCGGCCCTGGCCGCCGGCCAGACGCCCCTCGACACCTTCGACGGCCAGCGCCGCGGCTTCCACCTGGGCAGCAGCGTGGCCTCGGCCGGTGACTTCGATGCGGATGGCTTCGAGGACGTCATCGCCGGCGCGCCCTTCGCCAATCCCTCTTCCGATCCGAACACCTTCCAGCTGGGCCAGGCGCTGGTCTTCTCCGGCTTCGACGGCTCGATCCTGTTCAGCCTGCAGGGCGACCAGGTCGAGGAGTTCCTCGGCAGCTCGGTCGCCAGTGCCGGCGATGCGGACGGCGACGGCTTCGGCGACGTCGTGATCGGCGCCCCGGGGGCCAGCCTGGGTGGAGCGCGCACGGGCGTGGTGCGCATCTTCTCCGGGGCGACCGGCTCCCTGCTCTTCGCCATGGCGGGGGATCCGGGCAGTCAGCTGGGTGAGGTGGTGGCCAGCGCCGGCGACGTGGACGGTGACGGCCGCGGGGACGTGGTCGCCGGCGCGCCCCGTGCCGTTCAGCTGCAGGGCAGCGTGCGGGTCTTCTCGGGCGCGACCGGCGCGCTCCTGCACGACTTCGTCGGCGCCGGCCAGGACGACTTCTTCGGCCGCGCCGTGGCGGGGGCTGGTGACGTGGACGCGGATGGCTTTGCGGACATCGTGGCCAGTGCTCCCTCCAACAAGCTGGGCAGCGGCTACACGCGGGTCTTTTCCGGCGCGACTGGCGCCCTGCTGCACGACATCCCCGGCGACCCGCGCGCCGTGAGCGCGGCGGGGGACGTCAACGCGGACGGGTTCGACGACTTCGCGGTGGGGGAGCCCTTTCGGCTCGACGGCTCGCGCGTACGCATCCACTCGGGCGCCGACGCCTCGGTCCTGTTCCAGTTCGATGAGCCCACGCCCCTGACCGCCTTCGGCATCAGCGTGCAAGCCGCCGGTGATATCAACGCCGACGGCAGCCCCGACCTCGTGGTCGGTGCCCAGGGCCACACCCTCGGCACGACCGGCTTCGTGACGGTCTTCTCCGGCGCCGACGGCCGCCCCCTGCAGCGCATCGAGGGCATCTTCGACGAGCACTTCGGCGCCTCGGTCGCGGCCGCCGATACCAACGCGGACGGCTTCAGCGACCTGATCGTGGGCGCCCCCCGGAGTGATGCCGGAGGCGCGGACACCGGCCGCGTCCTGATCTTCTCCGGCTCCGAGGCGGTCGGCACCCCCTTCTGCCCGTCTCTGCCCAATTCGAGTGGATCGAGCTCGACCCTCAGCGCCCGCGGTTCGGGTGCTGCGCAGCCCCTCAACCTGACCCTCGGGGCCGCCGGGACCCCGGGCGCCACCCAGGGCATCTTCTTCTTCGGGCCCATGGCCCTGGCGGGCACGCCCTTTGGCGACGGCTTGCGCTGCGTCGGCGGCCCGACCCTGCGCATCCTGCCCCCGGTGCAGGGCGCGAATGGTCTGCTCTCCACGACCCTCGACCCGGGCGCGACCTACGCCAGCGCCATCACCTCGGGCGCGGATCTCAGCTTCCAGTGCTGGTTCCGAGACGCCGCGGGGATGCAGGCCGGCTTCAACACGTCGGGGGGGCTGCGGATCCTGTTCCGCTAGCCCCGGGGGCGACCCGGGGGACGACCTGGGGGGCGGGTAGAGGCCGCGTAAGGGATCGGCTCAGGGCTCAGGGCCACGACCCGAGCTGCCGGGGGGCCGCTACAATCGCGCTCCCTCTGGCTGCCCCCCCGCGACCCCGAAACCTCCGTGGAGTCTGCCTTGTCGACCCCGCTCCTCTACAGCGCCCTGGCCCTCGCCCTGCTCTCCTCCGCCACCCTCGCGCAGGGCAAGCGGCTGACCCTCGAGCAAGCCTCCGGGCGCGGCGAGGACGGCGTCGACTTCCGCGGCAAGCTCGAGAGCTGGGACTGGGCGCCCGATGGCGTGCACCTGGTCAAGGGCAGCGGCGACGAGAAGAAGTGGATCGATCCGCGCACGGGTGAAGAGAGCGCCCCGACGCAGGTCGAGGACGCCGAGGATGCGCAGCGGGACGCGCGCAAGGAGGGCGCGCGCAAGGCCCTCGAGAGCCTCGTGGGCGAGAAGCTCGGGAAGCGCGTCGCCGGGCGTCGGCTCGGGGGCAGCGAGGACGGCAGCGTGTCCGTGTTCGAGTACGAGGACACGCTGTACGTCTGGAGCGATGGGGGAGCTGCGCGGGAGCTCTCGGGCCCCGACGCCTCCGGGCTCAGCCGCGAGCTGCTCGACGTGGCGCCCGACGGCAGCCGGGCTGCCTTCGTGCGCGGCAACGACCTCTTCAGCGTGGACCTCTCGACAGGGCAGGAGCAGCGCTGGACCGAGGACGGGGGCGACGACGTCTTCAACGGCAAGCTCGACTGGGTCTACCAGGAGGAGCTCTACGGGCGCGGCCGCTTCAAGGCCTTCTGGTGGAGCCCCGACTCGACCCATATCGCCTTCCTGCGCCTGGACGAAGCCGAGGTCCACGACTTCACCCTCATCGACCACATCGAGAAGGGGCACCTGCGGGTCAAGCCCGAGGTGACCGCCTACCCCAAGGCCGGCGATCCCAACCCGACCGTCGGCCTGGCCGTGGCCCACGTCGGCAGCGGGGCCCTGAGCTGGATCGATCTCGAGCGCTACGCCGCGGACGAGCCGCTCGTCGTGCGCGTCGACTGGACCCCCGCGGGCAAGCTGTGGTTCGTCGTGCAGGATCGCATCCAGACCCGGGCGGACGTCAACGAGGCCGACCCCGAGACGGGCGAGTACCGCACGGTGATCCCCGAGCACTCCGAGTCCTGGGTGTCGCGGCCGGGCACGCCCCACTGGCTCGACGGCGGGGGCTTCCTGTGGCTCAGCGCGCACACGGGCTACGAGCACCTCTACCGCTTCGACGCCGCCGGCGAGCCCATGGGGCTCCTGACCCAGGGCGAGTGGCCGGTGGGCAGCGTGCTCGATGTGGACGAGGAGCGCGGGCAGGTCTGGTTCAGCGCGGCGAAGGACGGCGCGACGGACAGCAACGTCTACCGCGTCGGCCTCGACGGCTCCGGCTTGGTGCGTCTGACCCAGGGCGAAGGCTCGCACTCGATCGAGTTCAACGACGACAAGTCGCTCTTCCTGGACCGCGTCTCGAGCCTGGCCTCGCCGGCCGAGGTGCGCCTGTGCGACGCCGACGGCAAGGTCCTGAAGGTCCTGGCCCGCAGCGAGGTGCCCGACCTCGAGGTCTACGCGACCAGCGCCTGGGAGAAGCTCGAGATCCCGGCCCGCGATGGCTTCCTGCTCGACGCCGCCCTGCTCAAGCCGACCGACTTCGATCCCGCGCAGAGCTACCCGGTGTGGGTGCCGACCTACTCGGGTCCGAACGCGCCCTCGGTGCGCAACCGCTGGAACTCGAGCGCCTGGTACCAGTTCCTGGCCCAGCAGGGGATCTGCGTGCTGCAGGTCAACGTGCGCACGGCCAGTGGCAAGGGCCACGCGGTCATCTCGAAGTGCTACAAGCAGCTCCTGGTCCAGGAGCTCGACGACATGCTCGACGCGGTCGCGTGGCTGACGAAGAACCCCTGGGCCGACGCCTCGCGGGTCGGCATCACGGGCTACAGCTACGGCGGTTCGATGACGGCCTATGCCTTGACCCACTCCAAGGCCTTCGCCCTGGGCATCGCGGGGGGCGGCGTCTACCACTGGGGCATGTACGACTCGATCTACACCGAGCGCTACATGAGCACGCCGCAGAAGAACCCCGAGGGCTACGAGAAGACGTCGGTGTTGAACGCGGCCAAGGACCTGTCGGGCCGCCTGGTCATGCACCACGGCGTGATGGACGACAACGTGCACGTGCAGAACGCGATGCAGTTCGTCTACGCGCTGCAGAAAGCGGGCAAGCGCTTCGACTTCATGCTCTACCCGCAGACGCGCCACGGCGTGCGCGACGCGGACCAGCGCTGGCACCTGCGCCTGATGGAGTGGGAGGCGATCTCCGAGACCCTGGGCGGAGCGCAGGACGTGGACGGACGGGAGCCGGTCGAGGCCGTGGGCGGTCCTGCGGCCGGGCGTTAGCGCGCGGCGGATGTGCGCCGGCGCACGCCCCGGACGGGCTGGCGTCGCTGACGCACCTCCGGTCCCCTTGCCAGGGCCCCTTCCCGCCCGTGGGTGGGGCTGGCAGGCTATGTGCATGGGTTCCCGTCGACGGGCGCCCATCTCCCCCGTCGTCCGCCCAGGAGGCGCTTCGATGCATTCCGCCCGCCCGCTCTTCACCCTCCTCGCCCTGATCTCCACCGGCGTCAGCGCCGCATCGGCGTGGAATCCCACGCCCCGCACCGCGACCCGCCAGGAGGCCGTCGACCAGGAGGCCGCCGGCCAGGACGAGCCCGACCGCAAGCGCCTCCTGCACCTGGCGGACGGCCGGGTCCTGCGCGCCCGCAGCCGCCACACCGAAGGCCGCTGGGAGCAGCGCGTGGGGCGCGACTGGATCCCCCTCGAGGGCGAGGTGCGCCGCGCGCGCCTCGAGCGCGAAGTCCTGGCCGAGGCGCGCAGCCTCGAGGACGCCCTGGCGCGGGACGACCACGCCCAGCGCTCCGCCCTCGCGGCCTGGATGCTGGGCCAGGGGCTGCACGCCGAGGCGATCGCCTGCCTCGATGTCGTCCTTGCCGCACGCCCCGATGACGCGGCCGCCCTGGCCCTCGTGCGCTCGACGCCGATCGAAATCGAGCTCGACTTCGACCCCCGCGGCGGCAAGGCGGCCGAACTGAAGGCCCTGCTCCTGCACGGTGCCCAGGCGGGCCCGGCGGGGCGCGAGGTCAGCGCCCAGCGCCTGCTCGCCTTCGAGCGCATGCTCGACCTGGAGGACCTGGCCCGTGCCGAGCTCTCCACCGCCCAGTACCGGCGGCGCGAGTTCGCGGCCCTGGTCGCGCGCCGCCTGCTGCCCGGCAAGCTGCTGCGCGAGCTGGCCGACCGCGCGATCCTCGACAGCTACTCCAGCGTGCGCCAGGCCGCCGCCCTGGCCCTGCGCGACGCCGAGGACGTGGGCGTCCTGGGCCCGGCGATCCATGCCCTGGGCAGCCAGCACGCCGTGCTGCGCACCCACGCGGCCGAGGCCCTGGGCTTCATGGCCCACCCGGCTGCTGCCCAGCCCCTGATGGCGAGCCTGGCGGCCCTGCAGTCCTCGGGCGCGCCCCCGGGCACCCGGGCCAACATCTACCTGGGCAGCCAGGTCGCCTACATCGCCGACTACGACGTCGAGATCGCCCAGAACGCGGCC
>JAJFFA010000560.1 GCA_021776885.1 Planctomycetota bacterium | reverse complement strand
TCTGAAGAGGTGACCCGTGATCCGCCCCCTGCTAGCCCTCTCCGTCTTCGCCTTGATCGGCGCCGTCACCCCGGCCCGCCCCGCCCTCCACTGCCAGGTTCCCTGCGGCATCTACGGCGACCAGATGCGCGTCGCGATGATGCTCGAGGACGCCGCCACCGTGGAGAAGGCCATGGCCCAGATCGTCGAGCTGTCGCGCGCCGAGGCGCCGAACTACAACCAGCTCGTGCGCTGGGTGACGAACAAGGAGAGCCACGCGCAGAGCATCCAGGACACGGTCGCGGCCTACTGGCTGGCCCAGCGCGTGAAGAAGCCCACGGCCGAGGACAAGGGCGGGCGCGAGAAGTACCTGCGCCAGCTGGCCCTGATGCACGACGTCACGACCTCGGCCATGAAGTGCAAGCAGACCACCGACAAGGCGAATGTCGAGGCCCTGCGCAAGGCGGTCATGACCTTCAGCGAGACCTACTTCAGCCCGGAAGACATGGCCCACATCAAGGAGCATCAGAAGTAGCCACGTCAACCGCGTCGTACGAGCCCGTCGGCGTCGCACGGAGCCAGGCGTCGTACGGAGCCAGGCTCCGTACGACGCCGTACGACGGGCTCGTACGACATATGCGCAGTTGACGCCAGGGCGCGGGCGCTCTAGCTTTAGATTGCAAAGCCTGGAGCCTCCGAGAGTGAACCACGAACGAGCAGTCCGCGAGATCACCGAGATCCGTGAGCGCATGGCGCGCAGCCAGGACTTCCGCGGCTTCGCGCCCCTGGCCGTGGCGGCCACGGGGCTGCTCGCCTTCGGGGGCGGCGCTGTGCAGCGCAGCCTCTTGCCGTCGCCGGCGCAGGACCTGGGGCGCTACCTCGCGCTGTGGACCCTGGTCGCAGCCCTCGGCTTCACGGCCGCCGCCTGGGGCATCTGGTCCCGGTCCCGACGCAACCACTCGCAGCTCGGGCGTCAGAAGACGATCCACGCGGTCGAACAAGTCCTGCCCAGCCTGGTCGTCGGTGGCCTCTTGACGCTCTTCGTGTACCGCGGAGCCCCCGAGGCCGGCTGGATGCTCCCGGGCCTGTGGTCGTTGGTCTTCGGTTTGGGAGCCTTTGCCGCGCGTCCCCTGCTGTCGCCAGCCAGCGTCTGGGTCGGCGTCTACTACGTTGCGGCCGGGACCCTGTGCCTCTCCCGCGGCCAGGGTCTGCAGCCCCTGGCCGCGTGGCAGATGGAGCTCTGCTTCGGCGGCGGCCAGCTCCTGGGTGCCGCGATCCTGTACCGAACCGTGGAGCGTGCCGATGGCCCGGAGTGACGCAGGCAAGGACGAGGCAGGCCGCTTCGCCTACCAGGGACTCGATCGGGTGATCCACGAGCGGGCGCGGCTGGGCATCCTGGCGTCCCTCGCCGCACACCGCGAGGGCCTCTTCTTCACCGACCTGAAGGCGGCCTGCGACCTCACGGACGGCAACCTCAGCCGGCACCTCACGGTGCTGAGCGATGCGAAGCTCGTGACGGCCCGCAAGGGGGCGGGTGGGTCGCGCCCGCAGACCCAGTACCGCCTCACGGCCGACGGACGCCGGCGCTTCGCGGCCTACATCGACCTCCTGGATCGCATCGTCGCGGACGCGAACCCAGAGCCGTCGGTCGAGGGTGGCCGGTCGCGGCCCGGGTTGTCGCAGGCGTGACGGCTCGCTGAGCTCGAGCGCGGCCGCTCAACGCACGAACGGAACGTTACGCAGCGCCGGGTTGCTGAAGTCGAAACCCGTGACGCGCGCCTCGGCATCGCGCTGGAAGCGCACCAGGAACTGGCCGATCTGGAACGCATCGCGGCCGACGGAGCCGAAGCGCAGCTCCTGTGACCCGTTGAGGGTCAGACGCAAGTGAAAGCCTTCCACCCAGACCTCCATCAGGGCCTGCAGCTCGTCGCTCTCGTAGCGGCCGACGTACGCCTCCAGCTCGGCGCTGTCGAGGGTGACGGGCTGCGTCCGGTGATAGCCCGTCCGCTCGCCCTCCATCGACACCAGCTCGAAGGCGTCGTCGGACGAGAAGTGCAGCTCGAACTCGTCCTCCGAGCGGAACGTGAGCGAGGGCTCCGCGGCGCGGAAGCGCCCCTCGCCGAGGGGCACGAGCTCGGGGCCGCCGGCGACGCGCAGCCGGCTGCCCTGGGCCAGGAGGCGCAGGGGCAGCTCGCCGCCCGGGCCCAGGAAGAGGCCCGCCTTGTGCGCCAGGTCGCCCACGACCACGGGCGGGCCCGTGTCCGCCGGGGTCGCGGGGGCGTCGACCGGCGCCAGGAGGTCGAAGACCTCGATCGCCACCCGCATCCGATCCGCGCTATCGCCCGCATTGGACAGGACGGCGATCGAGACGCCATGGTCGGGCAGGCGGGTCAGGAGCGCCTTGTACCCTGCCGCGCTGCCCGTGTGCCAGATCACGCGGCGCCCGCGGGAGTGCTCGCTGAAGAGACCGCGGGCGTAGCCCAGCTTGCGCCCGTTGTTCAGGCGCGCCGGGTCCTCGAGCTTCTGGGTGACGAAGGCTCCGAGCCGCGCCTTGGCCAGGGCATCGTTCCAGAGGATGAGGTCGCCCACGGTGCTGAGCAGGGCGCCGCCGCCCCCGCGCTGGATGCCGAGCAGCATGTCCTCCTTCCACTCGCCCCCCTCGTTCTTGTAGGCGACGGCGACGTTCTCGTGCGCCTGCGGATCGTCGACGTACGCGCTCGCCTGCATGCCGAGGGGCTCGAAGATGCGCTCGCGTGCGTAGTCGGCAAAGGACCCCTCCGTGACCCGCGCGACGAGTTCCTTGAGCAGCACGTAGCCGCTGTTCGAATAGGACCACTCCTCCCCGGGCACGAAGTTGAGACCGCGCTGGCGCAGGACGAGGGACAGAGCGTCCGCGCCTTCCTCGCTCGACAGGCGCTGCAGCCCGAGCCAATCGCGCAGACCGCTGGTGTGGGTCATGAGCTGATCCACCGTGATGACGTGCCCGTAGTCCGGAAGCTCCGGAATGTGGTCACGGATGTCATCGTCCAGGCCGATGCGCTCGTCCTGCACCAGGAGCAGCACGGCCGCGGCGACGAACTGCTTCGTCAGCGAGCCCACGTCGAACACCGTCTCCGGCGTCAGGGGCACGTCGCCCTCGAGGTCGGCCGAGCCGTAGGCCTGGAGCGCGAGCAGCTCCCCGTCGCGCGAGACGGCGACCGCACAGCCGGGCATGGCCGGCGTGATCCCAGCGAGGATCTCGTCGATCGCGGGCCCGACGCGCTGCGCGGGGTCCTGCCCCAGCGCCACCCCCGGAACGCAGCCCAGGGACAGCAGCACGAAGGCGAAGCGGCAAGCGCACGGATGCGGGGCGCGAACGCGAAGGGGGGTCATCGGATCCAGAGCTCTCGTAGGGGTTTCGGGCTTAACTTTGCATTGCAAAGTAAGCCATATGAGCGTACGGAGCCAGGCTCAATCTACCGGCAAAACGAGCCCGGCTCGTTTTGCCGGTAGATTGAGCCTGGCTCCGTACGCTCGCCTTGGCTCCGTACGCTCGCCTCGCCCTAGCTCGAGGGCGCGCGCCAGGCGTCGCGGCCGAAGCGCACGCCCGAGATGCACAGCACGCCGCCCAGGACCACCTGGCCGGCGCGTGCCGCCCCCTCCAGGTGCACGATCTGCACCCCGAGGACCGCGCCTGCCAGGGCGCCGCAGGCAAAGGGCAGGGCCAGGCCGCTGTGCACGAGCCCGGTGCGTGCCTTGAGCCAGATCGCCCGGGACGAGGTCACCACCGCCATGGCCAGGCTCGCCGCCCGGGCCCCGAGGTAGCCGATCTCGGGGATCAGGAAGAGCAGGGCGGGCACCACGACCAGCCCGCCCCCGACCCCCAGGAGCGGCACGACCACGCCGGCCACCAGACCCACCCCGAGGGCGGTCAAGAGCTGGGCCGGGTCCGTCACGAAGGCTGCCTGCTGCTGCGCATCGGCACCACCGGCCGCGAAGATCAGGCGCGCCCCCGCCATCAACATCACGACGCAGAAGAGCGCCTTCAGCGGCCGTGTGGTGATGCGCTGCGCGACCCAGTGGCCGAGCTGGGCGCCGACCAGGGAGCCCGCGATCAACGCCCCCACGACGTAGGGCGCGACGACGCCCCCCGGGTGCAAGAGCTCGGTCACGGTGGACGAGAACGCCGTGGCGAAGACCAGGCACAGGGAGGTCGCCACCGCCGCCGGCAGACCCAGACCGAAGGCGTAGTGCAGGAGCGGCACGGCGAAGAGTCCGCCCCCGATGCCGCACACCGCGGCGATGGTCGCGATGGCGAAGCCCGAGAGGGCCAGTCGCAGGCGACCGCGGGCGTCCGGCTGCGGCACGGACGTGGGCGGCTCGGGGTTCGACAGCGTCGCGCTCACTGCGCGCTCGAGGCTCCGAGTCCGCGCGCCAGGTCCGTGGACGAGCGCTCCTTGGGCGGGCCGCAGATCGCGATCTCGATCCCGAGCTCGCGGTCGACGTCACCCTCCGGCAGGTTCTCGGGGGTGTAGTCGGTGCCCTTGGCGTGCACGTCCGGACGCAGCACGCGCAGGCTGGGCTCGAGGGTCGTCTCGTCGAACCAGGTGACCGCGTCGACCCAGCGCAGGGCGGCGACCACGGCGGCGCGCTCGGCCAGGGGCGTGAGCGGCCGACCCGGGCCCTTGGCCGCGCGCACCGTCGCGTCCGCGTTGAGGGCCACGACGAGCAGGTCGCCAAGACTCCGCGCCGCCTCCAGGTAGCCCACGTGTCCGGCGTGCAGGACGTCGAAGCAGCCGTTGGCCAGCACGATCCGCGGCGGGTCCGGCTGGGCGCGCAGGAGCTCCAGGCGTCGTGCCAGCTCGTCCCGCGCTTCGAGGCTCGGCGAGGAGCTCACGCGCTCTCCTCGCTGTGAGGCACGACCCCGGGAGTGCCCGGGCGCAGGGGCCGGGCCTTGGGCGCCTGGGCCAGGGCCGCGGCCAGGGCCGCCGGCGAGCACTGGGCCGCACCGTGCTCCATCACGACCACCCCCGACGCTGCGTTGGCCAGCACCATGGCGTCGACCGGGGTCGCGCCCGAGGCCTGGGACAGGGCGAAGACCGCCGCGGCCGTGTCCCCGGCGCCGCAGACGTCGGTGACCTCGCCGCCACCCGAGGCGGCGACCCCGACACCCGCGG
>JAJFFA010000559.1 GCA_021776885.1 Planctomycetota bacterium | reverse complement strand
GCGCTCGCTCCTGACCCTGGCCCGGCGCCGCCTGCGCGTGCTGCTGGGCGAGCGCATGCCCGACGTCGCCGTCGACCTGGGCCCCGGGGGTGGCGCGTGAGCCGCTCCTGGGAAGAGGCCCGCGGCGCGGGCGCCGATCCGCTCGCAAACGTGCGTGCGGCCTGGTCGCGGCTCGAGGCCCCGGCCCCGCCGGAGGCCCTCGAGGATTGCGATGCCCAGACACGCCGCGCGGTGGGCTGGGCACGGGATGCCTGGGCCCGGGTCCATGCGCGGCCGGCCGACACTCCGTCTGCCTGGGAGAGCTTCCAGCGCGAACTCGAGCACGCCGCCCGGGCCAGCGCACGGCGCGCCCGTCTGCGGCGCCTCGGCTCCTCTGCCGCCGCCGCGGCGGCGGTGGCGGCGGCGGTGCTGCTCTTGCTGCGCGTCGCCCCGCGCCTCGCACACCACCCACGCCCCGGGCCGAACGCTCTCGACTCGAGCACCGAGACACGCGTGGCGCGCCACGAGCCCAGCTACGAATCCGTCCACGAGCCCGTCCACCCGCGCTTTCGCCCCGACGGCTCGGTCGAGCTGCGCTCGGGTGCCGTGCGCTTGATCCTGATCCCGGCCGAATCGGCCGAGTGACCCACTCTGAAGAACCGAGGAAGACGACATGTTCCTGACCACCACTCTGCTCGCCCTCTCCCCTGCCCTGCCGCAGCAGGAGACCCAGAGCCGCGTCCAGCGCCAGGCCTACCAGGCCAACGAGATCGTGATGCGCTCGTACCGTCCGCGCCACGCCCACCCCGCTGCCCTGCTGAAGGCGGCGGAACAGTTCATCGGCCGCGTCATCGCGGTCGCGGACGCCGAGACCGGCGAGATCTCGCGCCACTCCAACCTGTCCTTGTTCAACGACTCGCTCTTGATCTTCGACTCCACGGAGAACGTGACGCGCGTGCTCGAGATGCTCGGGAGCCTGGACGACGTGGCCACGGCGGAGGTCGAGGAGCGCCAACGGGACCGGGCCAAGGCCGCCGCGGAGCAGGAGATCCAGATCTTCGAGTACCGCCCGCGCTACGTCAGCTTGTACGCCCTGCGCTTCGCCCTCAACGGCTTCCCGAACGAGGTGAGCGTCGGAGGCATGCGCACGGGGCTCGACTTCGTCGACGACCGCGGGGTCGTGGTGATCCGCGAGACGCCGCAGAAGCTCGCGACCATCCGCGCCTTCCTCGCGGAGTTCGACACGCCGCGGCCCCAGGCCCAGTTCACCTGCTGGCTGGTGCGCCCCACGGACGACCCGCCCGAAGGCCCGGCGCTGCCCGACGAGCTGCTGCAGGGGTTGCGGCAGCTGATCGGCGGCGGCGGACTCGAGGCCCGTTCGATGGCCTTCCTGCGCTCGTCCGTCGACGCCCAGCAGCTCTCGATCCGGCTCGACACCGACGACGTGAGCTACGACCTGGCCCTCGCGCCGACGTCCTACGACAACGACCAGCGCGTGCTCTCCCTGGGAGCGCAGCTGATCCGGCTGGGGCCGCAGGACACGACCCAGTTCAACACCCACACCGCGATCCGGGACGGGGAGTACACGGTCCTGGGCGCGACGGGCTCGACCCCCGTGTTCTTGGTCGTGCACTACCGTGTGCTGTAGCGCACCCGCGACCCGCTGACCCGCGCGAGGGCCGGTCGCGTGCGTTCACCGCGCGACCGGCCCTGGGCCTGGAGCGCTGCGCTTGCCGCCCGTCCTCCGCGCCGCTACGGTCCAGCGCCCATGGTGGAGCGATCGAAGCCCGCAGGGCGCCTGGACTGGATCACGCTTCCGCGCGAGAAGCTGCTCGACCTGCGCCTGTGCGACCTGGGTCTGGGCCTCTCGGGCACGGCCCTCGGCGCGCGGGTCGAGCAGCTCTGGGGCGAGCTCGCACGGCGCGGGCTGCGCTTCCAGCCCCACGTCTGGCTGTCGACCGACTGGTTCACGCCCGACCATGTGCCGGGCTTCGCCGTGCCCTTCTTCCTGGGCCACACGCGCCTCGCGCGGCTCGAGCGCAAGGAGATGCTCGAGGTCGAGGGCGGCACACACGACTGGTGCCTCAAGCTGCTAAGACACGAGGCGGCCCACGCCCTCGACAACGCCTTCCACCTGCACCGCCGGCGGGACTGGCGCGAGGTCTTCGGTCGCTTCTCCGATCCCTACCGCGACACCTACACGCCGAAGCCCACCAGCAAGCGCTTCGTGCTCAACCTCGACTACTGGTACTCCCAGAGCCACCCCGCCGAGGACTGGGCCGAGACCTTCGCCGTATGGCTCAAGCCCGGCTCGCGCTGGCGACGAGACTACGCCGGTTGGCCGGCCCTGGCGAAGCTCGAGTACGTCGACACGCTGATGGCCGAGCTGGCCGGGCAGGCGCCGACGGTCCGCGACCGCTCGCGCATGGATCCCCTTTCTTCCGTGCGCACCACCCTGCGCGAGTACTACGCGGAGAAGAAGGAGCGCTATGACGACGAGCGCCCCAAGGTCCTCGACCGCCACCTGCAGCGCGCCTTCTCCGACGATCCCCAGCACGCGCGGCGCGAGAGCGCGGCCAGCTTCCTGCGCCGCACGCGGCGCGAGCTGGTGCAGCGCGTGTCGGCCCAGACGGGTCAACACCGCTACCTGATCGACCACGTCCTGCGCGACCTGATCACGCGCTGCCGCACGAAGCGCCTGCGGCTGAAGAGCGCCGAGCGCGAGGCACGCATCGACGCCGCGGTACTGCTGACCATCCTGACGATGGACTTCCTGCACCGCCCCCACCCGCAGTACCGAAGATGAAGAAGCTGCGCGTCCTGCTGCTGATGCACGAGGGCCTCGTCCCTCCCGAGTCGATCGAGGGCCTCAGCGAGCAGGAGATGAACAACTGGCGCATGGAGTACGACGTGCTCCAGGGGCTGCGTGCCCTGGGGCATGACGTCCATGCCCTGGGGGTCGCGGACCAGCTCGTGCCGATCCGTGAGGCGATCGAGGAGTGGCGCCCACACGTGGTCTTCAACCTGCTGATGCACTTCCACGACGTGTGTCTGTACGACTCCTACGTGGTCAGCTACCTGGAGCTGCTCAAGACGGCCTACACCGGCTGCAATCCGCGCGGGCTGCTGCTCTCGAACGACAAGGCCCTGGCCAAGAAGATCCTGGGCTGGCATCGCATTCGCACGCCGCGCTTCAAGCTCTACTCCCGTGGCCGGCGCGTCGGCGCGCCGACCAAGCTCGACTACCCGCTCTTCGTCAAGTCCGCCACCGAGCACGCCTCCCTGGGCATCGCCCAGGCCTCGGTCGTGCACGACTTCGCGCACCTCGAGGAGCGCGTGGCCTTCATCCACGACAAGGTCGGCACCGACGCTCTGGCCGAGGAGTACATCGAGGGCCGCGAGCTGACCGTGACCTTGGTCGGCAACCATCGCCTGAGCGCCTTCCCGCCCTGGGAGCTCTTCTTCGAGAGTCTGCCCGAGGGCTCACGCCCGATCGCCACCTCGCGCCTGAAGTGGGACCTCGCCTACCAGAAGAAGGTCGGTGCCGTGACGCGCCGGGCCGACGTCAGCCCGGAGGTGCTCGCGCGCATCGAGAAGACGGCCAAGCGCCTCTACCGTGCGCTGGGTCTCTCGGGCTTCGCACGCATCGACCTCAAGCTGGGTGCCGACGACTCGATCTGGGTGCTCGAGGCCAACCCCAACCCCGATCTGACCCAGGGCGAGGACGTGGCCCTGTCCGCGGAGGCGGCGGGGCTCGACTACTGCCCGTTGCTGCAGCGCTTGTTGACCCTGGGGCAGGCCTACACGCCGGCCTGGAAGGCCGACTGAGCGGACCGCTGGAGCTTCAAGGCTCCTCGCTGGCGCGCACGAACGTCGTGACCAGGGGCTCTGCCTCCTCGTCCAGCCCGTGCACCGTGAAGCCAGCCTCGGCGCTCCAGCCACCGGGGGCACCGGCGAACAGACGGTAGCTGCCCGGAGCGACCGAGATGGCGACGCGCAGCGCGCCTCCCTCGGCCGGCACGTGCCCTGCCAGCCAGGCGCGCTTGCCCTGGGCGTCGTAGACGTCGCACCACAGGCTGGACGGCAGCTGCTCGCCCTCGGGCACGATGAAGCGCGCGTGCTGCACGCCGGCCGGCCGCAGGCTGAGTGCGCGGGTGGTCCTCTCTCCCGCCACGATCTCGAACTTCTCCTCGAGGCTGACCAGCCCCGGTGCGCGCAGCAGCAGGGTGTAGACGCCCGGGGCCAGGGGTGAGCTGTGCAGCTCGCGCCCGTCGCGCTCCAGCACGCCGCCCTCCTGCCGCAGCTCGGCGTCGGTCAACACGAGCACGAGCCCCTCGAGCAGGGCGTCGTCGGCCCCGACCAGGCTGGCGGAGAAGTGCCCCGCCGGCTCGAGCTCGACGCGCCCGAGGTCGAG
>JAJFFA010000558.1 GCA_021776885.1 Planctomycetota bacterium | reverse complement strand
TGGGACGCGACAAGGCCGAGCGCTACGCGAGCGCCGCCCTGCTCTCGGCCGACCTGCGTGCTTACCTGGAGGGCCGCGTGGTCCTGGCGCACCGCACCGGCCCGGTGGCCGAGTTCAAGAAGTGGGTGGAGCGCAACCGCGCCCTGGCCGCGACGGCGGCACTGCTGCTGCTGCTCCTGATCGGGGGCAGCACGACGGCGGCCGTGGTCATGGCGCGCAAGAACAGCGCGATCGCGGCCGGCGCCGAGCGCGCCCGCCTGGCCGCCCTGGGCGAGGAGGCCGCGCGACGGGTGGCCGAGGGCAAGTCCTACTTCGCCAACCTCAGCCTGGCGGCGGTTCACCTCTCGGAGCGACGCAGCGCGGAGGCGCGCCTACGCCTGGCGGACTGCCCGGAGGAGCTGCGCCGCTTCGAGTGGCGCCACCTGTCCCTGGCCCTCGATCCCTCCATCGGCCGCCTGGCCGGCTTCGAGGGCGAGGCCCATGCGGTGGCGGTCAGCCCGGACGGACGCTGGATCGTGATCGGTGGGGAGCGCACCGTCGCGGGCGAGCGCCAGGGCACCGTGGGCGTCTGGGACGCCGCGAACGGCGAGCTGGTGCAGCGCTTCGCGGGCCACCCCCTGGCGCGGGTCGAGGCCGTGGCCATCGACGCAGCGGGCAGGCGTGTGCTCTCCGGCGCAACCCGCGACCGGGGTCGGCCAGGGGAGTCGAGCCAGATTCGAGCCTGGAAGATCGGGCAGGATGCACCGAGCTTCGACCTGCCCTTCCGGGACGGTCGCCTGGCCGGCCTCTCGTGCGCCGGGGGTGTGGACCGCGCCCTGGCCGTCACCGACGAGGCCCTGATCGTGCGCGAGCTGGGTGGCGAGCGAGTCGTCCTGCCCCAGGACGCGGGCAGCGCAGCGATCGCGGTAGCCCTGTTCGACGCCGGCTGCGAGCGTGTCCTGGCCGGGGGCGAGGACGGCAGCCTGACCCTCTACGACCTCGACAGCGCCACCCGCCTGTGGACCCGTGAAGACGCCCATCAAGGCCCGGTCAGCGCCCTGGGCTTCGGGACGAGCGAGGAGAGCGCCGAACTCGCCGTGTCCGGTGGCGTCGACCTCAGCCTGTGCCTGTGGGACACCACCGGTGGCGACCTGCTCGAGGCTCGGCGCGGGAGCGAGAGTCACGCGGCGACGGTCACCACGGTGGCCCTCTCGGCCGACGGCGAACGTCTCCTTTCCGGCTCCTTCGACGGCAGCGTACGCATCTGGGAGCGCGACGCCCCGGGACCGATCTCCGTGCTCCGCGGCCACGAGGGCGGTGCGACCCTGGTCGCGTTCCTGCCCGGGGGCGGCTTCGTCTCGGGGGCGCCAGAGGGCGGCGTGCGGCGCTGGGACCGGGCCACGGGCGACGTCGCCCCGCGCCTGGCCAGCTCGCTCCAGAGTGCACGCGCCCTGGCCTGGAGTCCCGACAGCAGCCTGCTCGCGGTCGCCGGCCGCGGAAGCAGCGGGCTGGTGGTCTACGACGCTGCGAGCGGGGACGTGCTGCGCACCCTGGACACCGGTGGATTGCTCGTCACGGCGGTCGACTTCAGCCCGGATGGACTCCAGCTGGCCAGCGGCGGGAGCGACATGCTGGTGCGCCTGTGGGACGTCGCCAGTGGCGACGAGGTCTGGAGCGCGAGTGGACACCAGGGCCGCATCGTCCCCAGCGTGCGCTTCGACCCGACGGGCCAGCGCATCGCGAGCGCTGGCTACTACGACGGCATCGTGCGCCTGTGGAACACCGCGGACGGCTCCCTCGATTCGATCCTCGATCCCGCCGAGACCCTCGCGATCCCCGTCACCTGCGTCAGCTGGTCCCCCGATGGGACGCGCATCGCCGCCGGCTACTTCGACGAGGCCGTGCGCCTCTGGGACGTGCCCATGACGCGCATCGCCCTCGAGCTGCGCTGGCAGGAGAACCCCGGCTACGCCGAGCGCCTGGTGGCGGGCATGACCAGCACCTCGCCCCAGATCACCACCGCCAGCTTCGACCCCACGGGTCAGCGCCTCGCCGCGGGGGACGAGGACGGCAAGATCCGCATCTGGAACGCGCAGGCCGGCGGCCCGCCCTTTCTGACCCTGGGCGGCCACGACACCGACAGCCTGGTGCGAGGTCTCAGCTTCGATCCGGCCGGCGAGCGCCTCGCTTCGGTCGGCGACGACCGCACCCTGCGCCTGTGGGACGCCGCGACGGGAACTCCCCTCGCCATCCTGCGCGCCCACGCTGCACCCGTCGTGGCCGTGGCCTTCGATCCCAGCGGCGAGCGCCTGGCCAGCGTCGGCGCCGACGGCGAGGTGCGCATCTGGGAGAGCCGCCTCGAGTCCCTGCGCCAGATGTGGCGCGCGGCGGAAGAGCGCCGCTAGGAGGCCCCGGCCCCGAGGGCGAGAACGGAGATCGAGGTCCTACATGGCGTAGTCCTACGCCATGTAGTAGCGTGAATGGACACCCGGCCCACCCAGAGGATTTCCCATGTCCCGACGACTCACGCGCCGCCTGCTCTTCACGCTCCTGCCCCTGGTTCCTCTGACATCCGCCGCCAGGGCCCAATCCTGGGAGACGTGTGGCTCGATCCACACGCTGAACGGAGAGGCGCCCGGGGATCAGTTCGGCTTCATCGTGCGCGGCGCGCTCGACACGGACATGGATGGTGTGACCGACTTCGTCGTGGGCGCAATCGGCAACGATGCCGGCGGACCCCAGGCTGGGCGCGGCTACCTCTACTCCGGGGCGAGCGGCGCCCTGCGCTTCAGCTTCACCGGGAGCACGCCGGGCGGGGCCCTGGGCTACGTCGCGAACGGGGCGGGGGATGTCAATGCGGACGGCCACGGAGACGTGATCTTCGGAGCGCCCGACCTCACGAACGCCACCCCCGGTGCGGCCTTCGTCTACTCCGGGCTCGATGGGTCCCTGCTCTACACCTACCAGGGCGAGGCCAACGGGGACCGCTTCGGCCAGAACGCGAACCGCCTGGGCGACATCGACGCCGACGGCTTCGACGACTTCGCGGTCGGTGCCGAGCAGCACTCGAGCGCGGGGCCCGCCCGCGGGCGCGTGTACATCTACTCAGGCGTGGACGGGTCGCTGATCGCCGCCCTCGACGGCGACCTCGATGGCGACCAGCTGGGAAGCGGCATCGCACCGGCCGCAGACCGGGACGGGGACGGGCACGACGACTTCCTGCTCGGCGCCCACCAGGGCAACGGCGGCGGTCCGGGCAAGGCCTGGCTGTACTCGGGGGCGACCCTGCAGCGCGTCTGCAGCTTCGCTGCGCCGCCCCTGGGCGTGAACTTCGGCCTGTACATGATGGGCACGGTCGGCGACATGAACCTCGACCTCTCCCCGGACTTCTTCATCAGCGACTTCAACAACAACAGCGGCGCCGGCCACGTGCGCGTGTACAGCGGAGCCGACTGTTCGATCCTGTACGAGCTCAGCGGTGATGCGCCCGGCGACACCTTCGGCACCGGCAGCGGCGCGGCGGGGGGTGATGTGGACGGGGACGGCGTGGACGACCTGGTCTTCGGCGCCCTGGGCGCCGGCACGTCGAACCGCGGACAGCTGGCCGTGTTCTCCGGCGCGGACGGCTCGCGCATCGGCACGATCAACGGCGACATTCCGAACGACAGCTTCGGCTTCTCGGCCTCGGGCGGCGGAGACCTGGACGGCGACGGCTTCGCCGACTACCTCGTGGGCACGCCCAACAACGGCAATGGGCGGGGCATCGTGCACGCCCTCTCCAGTCGGCCGCTGCCGCCGCGCCAGACCTGCCCGCCGAGCCCCAATTCCGTCGGCGCTGGCGCGCTGCTCACGCACCGCCGAGCGGTCAGTGTCGGGGGCAACGACATGCGCCTCAACATCCAGGGCGGCCCGTCGAACCAGTCAGGGCTCTACTTCTACGGCCCCTCCCAGGTGGCCTTCCCCCTCGGGGATGGCGTGCGCTGCGCGGGGCCGTCGGTCGCGCGCATCGGCCCCCTCGAGACCCTGTCCCAGGCTGGAACGTCGCTGCGTACCCTCGACTTCACGAGCGGCCCCTTCGCCTCCGGCCCCCACGCCATCACGGCCGGATCGACCTGGCACTTCCAGTTCTGGTACCGCGACCCGGGCGGCGCGAGCGGCTCGAACCTGTCGAACGGGCTGCGGCTGACGTTCTGCCCCTAGCAAGGCCGCGCGATTGGCGAACCAGGTTCACAACCACACACCTGGCGTACGGAGCCACGCGAGCGTACGCTCGCGACGTTCTGTCCCTTAGCGCGGTCCAGGTGGTAGGGCGCGCTCGAGGAAGCGCGTCATCGTCGCGTAGAGGTGCTCGCGCGTTCCCTCGCGTTCGCGGATTCCGTGAGAGCGGCTGGGGTAGGCCATCATCTCGAAGGGCTTCTGCGCGGCGACCAGGCGATCGATCAGCTGCCACACGCCCTGGGCGTGGACGTTGTCGTCACCGGTGCCGTGGACCAGGAGCAGCTCGCCCTCGAGCTGCTCGGCGAAGTGGATCGGCGACGCCGCCAGATAGCCCTCCTCGTTCTCCTGCGGCAGGCCCATGTAGCGCTCCTGATAGATCGTGTCGTAGAGGCGCTGGTCCGGCACCGCGGCCACCGCGACCCCGGTGCTGTAGAGCTCGGGGTGGCGGAACATCATGTTCAGGGTCATCGACCCGCCGCCGCTCCAGCCCCAGATGCCGACGCGCTCGGGGTCGATCCAGCTGTGCCGCTCGAGCAGGGCGCGCACACCCTGGGACTGGTCGCGCGACGCGATCACGCCGATGCGGCCACTGACACACTTGCGCCACTCACGACCGCGGGGAGCCGGGGTGCCGCGGTTGTCGAGGCTCATGACCACGTAGCCACGCTGGGTCAAGAGCGTGTGCCACAGGTCACC
>JAJFFA010000557.1 GCA_021776885.1 Planctomycetota bacterium | reverse complement strand
GGCGCAGCTCGGCCAGGAGCTCCTGGCCGCGCTCGACGCTGATCGTGCCGCGTGCGCGCCCCATGCGCACGGCGAGCATGTAGCAGGCCACGACCTGGGCCGTGAAGGCCTTGGTGCTGGCGACACCGATCTCCGGCCCGGCGTGGGTCAGAATGACGTCGTCGGACTCGCGCACCTGGGTGCTGCCCTGCACGTTGCAGATCGCCGCGGTGCGCGCGCCGAGCTCGCGCGCCAGGCGCGTCGCGGCCAGGGTGTCGGCGGTCTCGCCCGACTGCGAGATGGCCAGGGCCATGGTGTTGGCTACCAGCACCGGGTTGCGGTAGCGGAACTCCGAGGCGAAGTCGAGGTCGACCGGCACGCGCGCCAGGCCCTCGATCAGATAGCGCGCGATCCAGCCCGCGTGCAGCGCCGTGCCGCAGGCCGTGACCTGCACGCGCTCCACCTGGCGCAGGCTGGCGTCTTCGAAGGCGCCGCCGAAGTCGAAGTCGCCCTCGTCCTGTTGCATGCGCTCGAAGGCGGTGCGCGCCAGGACGTCCGGCTGCTCGTGGATCTCCTTGAGCATGAAGTGCTCGTAGGTGCCCTTGCCGACCTCCTCGGGGTCGAAGTCGATGTGGGTCACCTCGCGCGTCACCGGGTTGCCGGCCAGGTCGGTGATGCGCACCTCACCCGGCAGGAGCTCGGCCACGTCGCCGTCGAGCATGTAGATGATGTCCCGCGACTTGGGCACCAGGCCCAGGACGTCGGAGGCCAGGTGCGCCGCGTCGGGCTCGATGGCCAGGGCCAGGGGCGGGCCCTGACGCGCGCAGACCAGCCCGGTCTGGCCTTCGGGGTCGATGGCCAGGACGGCCACGGCGTAGTAGCCCTCGACCCGCGTCAGGCTGCGCGACAGGGCCTGCACCAGGGTCGCGCCAGTGGCGAGCTCGCGCTCGACCAGGTGCGCCAGGATCTCGGTGTCGGTGTCCGAGCGGATGTTGACGCCTGCGGCCACCAGCTCGCTCTTGAGCTCCAGGTAGTTCTCGAAGATCCCGTTGTGCACCACGGCCAGGTGGCCGTTCGAGCCGGTGTGCGGGTGAGCGTTCAGGTCCGTGGGCTTGCCGTGGGTGGCCCAGCGCGTGTGGCCGATGCCCGCCGTGGCCCCCGCCAGGTCACCGGACTCGAGCTCCTCCTGGAGCTTCTCGAGTCGTCCGGCACGCTTGGCCACGAGGACGGATCCGTCCCGCGAGACGGCCACTCCGGAGCTGTCGTAGCCCCGGTACTCGAGCACCCTCAGGCCCTCGACCAGCTCCTCGGCCACGGAGCCGGAGCGACGGATGGTTCCGACGATTCCACACATGTCAGTCTGGGCAGCGGTTGCGGGGGGCACACGCGCCCGCGGGGGTCAGAGGGGAGATCGACCGCCCGCTAGCTGGGTTCGAGGGCGAGTCGGCGCTTGAAGTAGTCCATCGTCCGCTCCAGTCCATCCCGCAGTTTGACCTGCGGTTCCCAGCCCAGAACGGCCTTGGCCTTGTCGATGTTCGGCTGTCGTACCTTCGGATCATCGACCGGTAGGTCCTTGAACACGATCTTCGAATCGGAGCCGGTCATCTCCAGGACCGTCTGCGCGAACTCCAGAATGGTCATCTCGCTGGGGTTGCCGATGTTGGTCGGCAGGACCTCCTCCGACCCCAGGAGGCGGCAGATGCCTTCCACCAGGTCGTCCACGTAGCAGAAGGAGCGCGTCTGCGAGCCGTCCCCGAAGACGGTCAGGTCCTCCCCGCAGAGGCCCTGGGACATGAAGGCCGGCAGGGCCCGACCGTCGTTCAGGCGCATGCGCGGACCGTAGGTGTTGAAGATGCGCACGATGCGCGTCTCGACGCCATGGAAGCGGTGGTAGGCCATGGTCATGGCCTCGGCGAAGCGCATGGCCTCGTCGTACACGCCGCGCGGGCCGACGGGGTTGACGTTGCCCCAGTAGTCCTCCGACTGGGGGTGCACCAGGGGGTCGCCGTAGCACTCCGAGGTCGAGGCGAGCAGGAAGCGCGAGCCCTTCGAGCGCGCCAGGCCCAGGGCCTTGTGCGTGCCGAGGGACCCGACCTTCAGGGTCTGGATCGGCAGCTCGAGGTAGTCGATCGGGCTGGCGGGTGAGGCGAAGTGCATCACCGCGTCCAGCGCGCCGGGCACGTGGATGTACTCGGTGACGTCGCGATGCTCGAAGTGGACGTCGGGATTGCTGAACAGGTGCTCGACGTTGTGCAGGTCCCCCGTGATCAGGTTGTCCATGCAGACCACCTCCCAGCCCTCGGCCAGGAAGCGCTCGCACAGGTGACTGCCGAGGAAACCGGCACCGCCGGTGATCAAAGCGCGTTTCTTCGTCAAGGCTGGTCCTCGCCGCTCGCGGCGCCAGGAGGGGGGGCTGGTGCCGGCGCGGGATTCCGCGGCAACACGAACTCGGGCGCGCTGGGCTCACCCAAGGGAAGAAAGGTGACCTCTTCACCGCGGTCGAGGCGCACGCGCACTCCCTGTCCACGGAACTCGTGCTCGCCGATGGCGCGCACGCTGGCGTGGTTGGGGGTGTCGGCGGGCAGCATCTGGAACTCGCCGCGCACCTGGATCTCGGTCACGCCGCTGGTCACGGTCTGGAAGTCGGGGTCGATCTGCAGCGGGTCTCCGCCCGAGGTCAACAGGGGCAGGTCGATCACGTGGCCCGGATCGAGGTCGAAGAGCGCGCTGCGGAAAGCGATGCGAGCCGTACTCTTCGAGCGGTTGCGGACGCGCAGGATCTCGCTGAAGTTCTCGTGCTCGAGGACGAAGGGCCCGGTCCCGCCGATCAGGATCGCGCCCCCGAGCAGCTCGACCCGGTCGCCCTCGATCAGGCGCAGGGTCGCGCGGGTCAGCTCCTGGAAGATGAACAGGGGCTCGCCACGGGCGGGTGAGCTGACGACCCCTGTGCCCTGGTCGAACAGGACCACCGACGCGCCGCTGGGCCAGATGACCTCGGCCCGGCCACCGGCCTCGACGAAGAGCCAGCTGCCGGAGTTGACCCGCGCGCTCTTCCTGTAGAAAGGCAGGGGCACTCCACCGGCGAGGCCCGCCGCACGCACCAGCACCGGGTCGGCGTGGCGCACGATCAGGACCTCCTCGCTCCCCGTCGGGTAGTCGTCCAGGGATCCCGGCGGCAAGGGGTCCACCAGCTCGCGCATCGGACCCGGGTGGCGCTGGGTGTCGATGTAGCAGGCGCTCGACGCCAGCCCCATGAGCAGCAGCGCCACGCTGCGGCGCGCGTGCCCCATCACGTCCCCCGCGACCCGATGGTGGGGTGGTTGCCGCCGAAGTAGCGCTCCACGAAACCCGTGTCGTGGGTGCCGGAGCGGAAGTCGGAGTGATCGATGATGTCGCGCAGGATCGGGATCGTGGACTTGGGTCCCTCGATCACGAACTCGTCC
>JAJFFA010000556.1 GCA_021776885.1 Planctomycetota bacterium | reverse complement strand
CGAAGCTACTGCGCGCCACCGGTTGCGCGAGCAGGAGCTCCGCCGTGCGCGCCTCCTCTTCACCCGCGGTGCCTTGCGCTCCCGTGCCGATCGCGTGGGCGAGCACCAGGATGGGCGCCAGGAACGTGTACAGCTGGGCCTGGAGAAAGCCGACGCCGCTCGTGATCGTCTCTGGATCGACGCCGAACAGGAGCATCAATGGCCGCGGCATGCGATCGATCAAGCTCTGCACCGCTTCGTTTCCCACGAAGACCGGAAAGAGCGACACCACCGCTCCACTCGTGACCATGGCGCCGAGGAACCAGGCCAGGGTCGACAGGCGGCGGGCCCGAAGCTCGACCGCGACGATGCTCTGGAGAGCGCTCACGTGTGCGCGCCGCGCTCCTCGTCGTAGTGCGCCAGGAAGATCTCCTCCAGGTCCGCTGCGCGGCTCGCCAGGTCGATCAGGTCGTAGCGCGTCGCGGCCTGCACGACCGCGGCCGCGGGACCCGAGACCTCGAGCACGAGGCGACGACCGTCCTCAGACGAGCGTGCGCTGTGAACGCCGGGCAGAGACTCGAAGCAGCGCGCTTCGACGGGCGCCGCGAACTTCAGGTCCATGCGTTTCAAGGCCTTGGCGCGTAGGGCCTCGACGTCCTCGATCGCCACGAGACGGCTCATGCGAACGATGCCGACTCGGTCGGCCAGGCGTTCCACCTCGGGGAGGACATGGGAGGAGAGGAAGACGGTGCGCCCCTGTGCACGCACCTCGTCGATCAGATCGTAGAAGGCGTGCTGCATCAGCGGGTCGAGCCCGCTCGTGGGCTCGTCCAGGATCAACAGCTCGGGCTCGTGCATGAAGGCTTGAACGATGCCCAACTTCTGGCGCATACCCGTCGAGTATCCGGCGCTGCGCCGGTCCAGGTCGAGCTCGAACCGCCGCGCCAGTGCGGCGGCACCCTCATCCAGGTCGAGCTGGCGCAGCGCCCCGAAGTACGTGCACAGCTCGCGTCCCGTCATCTGCGGATAGAGTGCGAGCTCAGCGGGGAGGTACCCCGTGCGGCGTCGAATCTCGACCGAGCCGCGTCGACTGTCGAGCCCGAGCACCGAGGCCCTTCCTTCGCTCGCGCGCAGGAGATCGAGCAGCACCCGGATGGTCGTGCTCTTGCCCGCGCCGTTGGGGCCAAGGAAACCGAAGACCTCGCCGGTCCGCACCTCGAGGTTCAGGTCGAGGATGCCAGGCGTCTCACCATAGACCTTGGTCAGGCCTTCGGTGCGAATGGCGGAATCCATGGGGTCCACGTACCGCGCGGAAGGACCCGACGCAAGGGAGCGTTGATTCCGAACCAGTTTCGGCGCTTCCGGGTTTCGTGTACGCCGCCTCGGGGCAGCTAGCGCTAGCGCACGACCCGCCCGAGCGTGGCCGCGGCCGGGCACGACCTGTATCGAGTCGGACTCGTCAGACCGTGAGAACGCGCGGTGGGGTGATCTTGTGGTGTTGGCGTAACGCGGCCGCGTCGCGGCGTGCCCTCTACCGTGGATGGCATGTTTCTTGCCTGGCGGCCGGGATGCGATCCACGATCCTGCTTCTGCCGGCTGTCCTTCTCGCTTCCTGCGAATCCACTCCCGACGACCTCACTGTCCGTGGCCATCAACGCACGCGCTTCGAGCACCTCGACGGCCAGTTCCGCAGCAACCCAGCGCTGGATGGGAGCGATCACATCGTCGCCCTGCGCACCGCCGTGGCGCTGACCTGGAAGCCCGATCCGCTGGAGCTGACCGCGGAGGTGCTCGACTCGCGGCAGTTCGAGGCCGACGCGGGGACTCCGCTCGGGACGTCCATCGTGAACGCCGCCGAGGTGTTGCAGGCCTACGCCGGGTTGCATTTCGATGGCCTCTTCCACGAGGAGGACGAGGCCTTCGTCCTGCTCGGGCGACACACCATGGACCTGGGCAGCCGCCGGCTCGTGGCGCGCAACCGTTTCCGCAACACCATCAACAACTTCGACGGGCTCAACGCGACCTGGAAGAGTGGCGGCGGCGATCAGCTGCGCGCGTTCTACGTGCTCCCGATCACCCGGCGCCCCACGGCCTTCGAGAACCTCGACGGAAACGACATCCAGAACGACAAGGAGAGCGAGGACACGCGCTTCTTCGGGCTGTTCGCCGCGCGGGACGACGTCGCCGAGGGCGTCTCCGCCGAGGTCTACGCGCTCGGGCTCCAGGAGCGGGACGGCGACTTCCAGACGGCGAACCGCGAGCTCTTCACCTTCGGGGGGCGCGCTTTCACCAAGCCGCGTGCGGGGGCGGCCGACGTGCAGCTCGAGTCCGTCATCCAGATCGGCGAGTCGCGCTCGAGCCGCAGTGCGTCCAACACGACGGACCTCGACCACCGGGCTCACTTCCAGCACGCCGAGATCGGCTACTCGCTCGACGCAGAGTGGGCGCCGCGCCTGGCGCTACAGGTCGACTGGGCCAGCGGCGACGAGGACCCCGGCGACGGCGAGAACAACCGCTTCGACACGCTCTTCGGCGCGCGGCGCTTCGACTTCGGCCCGACGGGGATCTTCGGGGCCTTCGCGCGCAGCAACCTGATCTCGCCGGGCTACCGCTTGAACCTGAAGCCCGGGACCGGGGTCGACCTGCTGTTAGCGCAGCGCCTGCACTACCTCGCTTCGCGCCGCGACGCCTGGACCACCTCGGGGGCGCGGGATGCCGACGGCGCCTCCGGGCGTTATGTCGGCCACCTGGCCGAGCTGCGCCTGCGCTGGAAGGCGATCCCGGATCGACTGGACCTCGAGCTGGGTGTGGCGCGCCTGTTCCTGGGGGGCTTTGCCGAACAGGCGCCAAACGCGAGCGGTGAAGGCGACGCGACCTACGCCTACCTGCAGTCCTTGTTCTCGTTCTGATTCATCGCGCGGTGAGCGCTTCACCGCTATCCTGCGAGCTCGAGCGCCGAGTCACGGCGCGCAGCCCCCTTGCGTAAAGTCGTAGCGACCCTCCTCTTCCTCGTCTTGGCCGGTGCCGTGGCGTGGGGCCTGGCCCAACGCTTCTCCGCGCTCGACGCGGAGGCCGGCGGTGGCGGCGGCCCAGGCGCGCTCGTGCCCGTCGAGGTCGGCGCGGTCGTGCGCGGGCTGCTCGTCGAACGACGCACCTTCAGCGGCACCCTCGAGGCGGCGGCCGCGTTCGTCGTTGCGCCCAGGGTCTCCGGGCGCTTGAAGCGCATCGAGGTCGACGTCGGGGACCCTGTGCGTCGCGGCCAGGTCGTGGCGCGGCTCGATGACGACGAGCTCGAGCAGGACGTCCGTCGCGCTGATGCCGAGCGTGCGGTGGCCCGGGCCAACGAGGCGGAAGCGCGCAGTGCGCTCGAGATCGCCGGGCGCGCCCTGGCGCGGGCGGAGTCGCTCGAGGCCCAGGGGGTGAGCTCGGCCGCGACCCTTGATGCGGCCCGCGCGGACCAGCTCGCGGCGGCGGCGCGGGTCGACGTCGCCGTGGCGAGCCAGGCCCGCTCCGAGGCTCTGCTGCAGGGCGCGCGCTTGGGCCTCGAGGCGGCCGCGGTGATCGCGGATTGGAGCGGCGCGGACGAGGAGCGCGTCGTGGCCGAGCGCTTCGTGGACGAGGGCGAGACGGTCGCGGCCAACACGCCGGTCGTCTCCGTCGTCGACCTGGACCCGATCGTGGGCGTGGTCTTCGTGCCCGA
>JAJFFA010000555.1 GCA_021776885.1 Planctomycetota bacterium | reverse complement strand
GTCCACTCGTACGCCTGCTGTGGCGTGCATTCGGCGCGTGAGGTCGGGTTCGAGAGGGCGAAGATCGTCGGTCGCTCGTTGATCTCCGCCATCAGCTCGAGGCTATCGTGCGTGAAGGTTCCGGGCGCGCCCGTGGCCCCGATCAGTACCTGCGGTCGGATCGAGCGGATGGCCTCGACGAATTCGAGCGGCTCGTGGTCGTGGGCGTAGGGCAGGTTGTGCGGAGCCAGGTCGCTGCGACTGGCCACGATCAAGCCCTCGACGTCGACGAACCACAGGCGCTTGCGTGCCTCGTCTTCGCTCAGGCCCTCCGCCACGAAGGCGCGCACCATCAGGTCAGCGATGCCGGTCGCCGCTGACCCGGCGCCGAGGAACATCACGCGCAGCTCGGCGAAGTCGTTCCCCGACGCGCGCGTCGAGGCCAGGACGCCGGCCAGGGCGACGGCGGCCGTGCCCTGAATGTCGTCGTTGAAGCACAGGATCCGGTCGCGGTAGCGCTGGAGCAGGCGGTAGGCGTTTGGGGTCAAGAAGTCCTCGAACTGCAGCAAGGCGTTCGGGAACGCATCCTTCACGGCGACCACGAACTCCTCCAGGAACTCGTCGTAGGCTGCGCCTCGAAGCCGCGGCGCTCGCACGCCCAGGTAGAGCGGGTCCGCGAGCAGCTCTTGATTGCTCGTACCCACGTCGAGCATCACGGGCAGGCACTGCTCGGGGGGGATCCCGGCACAGGCCGTGTAGAGCGACAGCTTTCCGACGGGGATGCCCATGCCGTTGGTGCCCAGGTCACCCAGTCCGAGGATGCGCTCTCCGTCCGTGACCACGATGGCCCGTGCCTCCCGGTCCGGCCAGTTGTCGAGGATCTCGCGAATGCTCCCCTTGTCGTGGACGGAGATGTAGAAGCCGCGCGGCTGGCGGAAGATGTGGGCGTACTCCTTGCAGGCCTGTCCCACCGTGGGCGTGTAGATCAGCGGGAGGATCTCGACGATGTGGTCGATCACCGTGCGGTAGAAGAGCCGCTCGTTGCGCGCCTGCAGCGCCTGCAAGTAGATGTAGCCCTCGAGGTCACTCCCCTTGCGGCGCAGGTTGCCGAGCACGCGTTGCACCTGCGCAGCCTGGCTGAAGCGTCCGGGTGGGATCAGCCCGCGCAGCTTGTAGCGCTCGATCTCTTCCGCTGTGAAGGCGGTCGACTTGTTCAAACGGGGGTCCTGCAGGACCGCAAAACCGACTCGTTCGTCTGGGCTCGTCACGGGGGGGCTCTCCTGTTCCACTCGAGGCCGGCCGAAACCGACGCATCGCGTCCTGGCGCTACGCGCAGGGTAGCTTGACCGTGACGGGTTCCACGGTTCCCCGACGCGAATCTCGGCCAGGGCCGTTCGGTCCCATCCATGCGCGCCGGGGTGGACCCGCGGCAGGAGGATCCAGGGCACCCGTGCCAGTCTCCGCCGCGCCCCCTAAGCTGGGTCTCCGTGAGGAGGGCCCAGGCATGAACGACCTCCCGTACCTGACGGGCTACTCCGACGAGCTGCGGGACCAGGCTCGCGAATTGCTCGTCGCCGGGCAGCTGGGGCCGCAGCTGGCGGCGCGCTATCCCGAGCGCCACGCCGTGCGCACGAACCGCGAGCTGACGAGATACGTGCAGGAGCTCAAGGCGCTCCGCATGCGCACCGCGCCGCCCCTCGGCCAGGTCGTCTACGACGATCGCCTGCACGTCGTGCATGGCGCTCTCGGGCTGCAGACGACGACGACCCGCGTCCAGGGCGCCAAGCTGCGCAAGCGCCGCGACATCCGCATCGGAGCCCTCTTCCGGGATCAGGCGCCCGAGTTCCTGCACATGATCGTGGCCCACGAGCTGGCGCACATGAAGCACGCGGAGCACGACCGCGACTTCTACAGGCTCTGCGAGCACATGGAGCCGGACTACCACCAGCTCGAGCTCGACCTGCGGCTGATCCTGACGGCGGAGGAGTGGGAGGGGTGAGGCGTCCTGGCGCCCGTTCCGACCCAGGCCTTACGCCTGGGCGGACAGAAAACCGCGCGGTGTGATCCCGGCGCAGCGCGCCGTGCGTGGGGGAGGCGCTCCGATCACCTCTTCCACAAGGAATCCCATGAACACCCTCGCGATGATCTCCTTCCTGGCCGCGCTCCCCCTGCAGGGCACCTCCGGCGTGCCCGGCGCCCAGGGCGCGGCACAACCCGACCGCGGCGTCCTCGAGCCGACGGTGCGCCTGAAGGCCACCGCGGTGCCCGACGACTCGAACTTCACCCACTCCCTGGCCCTCTCCGGGGACCTGATGGTCGTCGGCGCACCGACGGCCTCGCTGACCGAGTTCGGCGAGGGCATGGCCGTGGTCTACGAGCGGCGTCAGGGGAGCTGGGTCGAGGTGCAATCCCTGCACCCGCAGAATCCCTTCGAGAACCAGCTCTTCGGTGCGCAGGTCGCCACGAACGGACGCCAGATCGTCGTCTCGGCGCCGGCTGCGGGCTACTTCGGCGCGGCGGGTCCGGGGGCGCTACACGTCTTCGAGGCCTCCGGCGGCGAGTGGAAGGAGGTCCAGGTGATCCGCGGCGATGCCGACCTCGGCGGCGCCCTGGACCTGCACGAGGACGTCCTGGTCACGGGCGGCGGCTCGCTCTTCGGCCTGGCGGGCAAGCGGCAGGTGCACGTCTACCGCCATACCGCTCAGGGCTTCGTGTTCGAACAGAACCTTGACGATGGGTCGGACGAGCTGTCTCTGTTCGGAATCAAGGTCGCGGTCGACGGCGACCGAATCGCCGTCGGCGTCTTCGGGCAGGACGCGGTCGATCTGTTCCAGCGCGTCCAGGGGGGCTGGAAGCTCGAGCAGCGCGTGTCGGTCGGGCTCTTCCCCAGCGGGCCGTTCGTGGCCAGCGGCTCCCTCGACCTCGACGGTGGGCGCCTGGCTGTCGGCGCGTCCCAGTCGAACGCCCCGGGCCCGGTCGGCGCGGGCGCCGTCGGCATCTTCCAGCGCGACGCCCAGGGCTGGGTGCGCGAGGCGGTGCTGTCCGCCGCCGCGCCCTCGAACAACCGCTTCTTCGGCTGGTCGGTGGCCCTGCGCGGACGCACCCTGGTCGTGGGTGACAATGACACCGTTTCGCTGCCGGACGGCGGCTTCGTGATCCACTCCGGAACGTTCCACCAGTTCCGGCGCCACGCGGGCGGCTGGACGCGGGTGCAGCGGGTCGACAATCCCAACCCGCAGCAGTTCGGCCACTTCAGCCGGGCCCTGGCCTTCGACGCCGGACGCCTGGCCGTCGGCGCCCCGCGCGAGCAGGCGGTCTACGTCTTCGAGCGC
>JAJFFA010000554.1 GCA_021776885.1 Planctomycetota bacterium | reverse complement strand
AACACCCTGCACTTCCAGGCCTGGTTCCGCGACGCCGCGGCCGGGGGCCAGGGCTTCAACCTCTCGGACGCCGTAGTCGCGCGCTTCTGCGACTGAGGCCAGCCCGTCAGGCGCCGCCCGGCTGGCGCCGCTCGCGCGGGTGGCGTAGCTTCCCCGCGTGAGCCTCCCCCCCCTGCGCGCCTCGTCCCGCCTCGAGGACGTTCGTTACGAGATCCGCGGCCCCCTCGCACGGCGCGCCCTCGAGCTGGAGAAGGCCGGCTACGAGGTCATCAAGCTCAACATCGGCAACCCGGGGGCCTTCGGCTTCCGCACGCCGGAGAGCATGCGCGTGGCCCTGGTCGAGAACCTGCACAAGGCCGAGGGCTACTGCGCCAGCGCCAAGGGCATCTTCCCGGCGCGCGAGGCGGTGCTGATGCAGCAGGAGCAGCGCGGCGTCCTGGACGTGGACCACGACGCGGTCTTCCTGGGCAACGGGGTCAGCGAGCTGATCCTGATGTGCATGCGCGCTCTGCTCGAACCCGGGGACGAGGTGCTGGTGCCCAGCCCGGACTACCCGCTGTGGACGGCCTCGGTCGTGATCCACGGCGGCAAGGTCGTGCACTACCCCTGCCGCGCGCAGCACGGCTACGTCCCCGACCCCGACGAGCTGGCCGAGCTCGTCAGCGAGCGCTGCAAGGCCCTGGTCCTGATCAACCCCAACAACCCGACGGGGGCGGTCTACCCGCGCGGCGTCCTCGAGCGCCTCGTACGCCTGGCCGAGGAGCGCCAGCTCGTGATCTTCAGCGACGAGATCTACGGCGAGATGACTTACGCGGGCGCCGTGTTCCAGCCCGTCGCGCCCCTCGTCCAGCACACCCTGTGCGCGACCTTCTCCGGTCTCTCGAAGATCTACCGCGCCTGCGGCTACCGCGTGGGCTGGGTCAGCTTCAACGGCGAGACGGCCCACGCCGCCGACTACCTGGCGGGCCTCGAGCTGCTCGCCTCCCTGCGCCTGTGCCCCAACGTCCCAGGTCAGTGGGCGGTGCAGACGGCCCTCGGCGGCCAGCAGAGCGTGCGCGAGCTGGTCGAGCCCGGCGGCCGCCTGTTCGAGAGCCGGCGCGCCCTGCTGCAGCGCGTCGCCGCCTCGCCCTACCTGAGCTGCGTGGCCCCGGCGGGCGCCATGTACGCCTTCGTCGGCGTCGACCCGCAGCTCCTGCCCGACTTCGACGACGCGCGCTTCGCCCTCGAGCTACTCGAAGAGAAGCACGTACTGGTGGCCCCGGGCAGCTCCTTCAACGTCCTCTACCGCAACCACTTCCGAACCACCCTGCTGCCGGAGGCCGACCAGCTCGACGAGGTCTTCGGCCGCATCGAGGCCCTGCTCGCGGGCCAGGTCTGAGGGCGTCGCTCCAGGCTGGCCCCGGGCAGCATGTCTCCGCGTCGGCCGGTCCGCGTCGGCCGGTCTACGTCAATCAGAGTGGTCCGGAGCCGCTTCGATCGCGCGCGCCGGGCGCAGGCCCAGGTCGTAGCGCTGAAAGCCCGTGCTGTTGAGATAGCGGTTGGAGGAACGCGCTTCGCTGCCGACAGAGGCCCAGCAGCCGCCGCGATGGACCTTCAGGCCCCGCTCCTCTTCCGACGGCGCGCTTCCGTCGTAGTTCCAGAAGTCGTTCTTGCACCACTCCCACACGTTCCCGTGCACGTCGTGCAGGCCGAAGGGGTTGGCGGCCAGGGAGCCCACCGGGGCATGCGCCACGAAACCGTCCGTGAACTCGAGTTCGACCGCCCAGCTCGCGGGGACTCCATTGAGGGCCAGGCTTCGATCGGCGAGGTTCGCGTAGCCGGCGAGGGAGAGCAGGTCGTCGCCCGTGTGCCAGACCGTGGCCGTACCCGCGCGGCACGCGCGCTCCCACTGCGACTCCGTGGGGAGCGACAGGCCGAGACGTGAGCAGACGCGCTGACAGTCGAGATAGTGGACCTGTTCCACGGGATGAAGCGAACGTCGTGGGTCGTCAGCCCCCGGGTATCGATTCGTGTCCCTGGCCATCTGGCGCATCCACTGGCCGAGGGTCAGCTCGAATTTGGAGATGAAGAAGGGCTCGACCTCGATGAAGCGCGGAGGGCCCTCGATCGACTCCGCCGCCGGATCGTAGTGCGCTGCCGCTGGATCCTCGGCCTGGGCTCCGATCCGAAATTGCCCCCCGGGGATCAGCACCAGCACCAGCCCCGTCTGCGCGCCGATGGCCACCTGGCCCTGGTCGTCACGGGCCGCGGGTGTGCCACTCGACAGGTGAGCGAACTCGTGCAGTCCGCTCAGCGGGTCCTCACCGAGCGGCACGAGCCCCGTCTGCGCGGCCAGCTCGAGACCGCCGTAGTGCTCGCTCTCGCGAATGGCTCGCGTCGCCTGCGCCCAGTGGCGCCCCCACTCCCCGTCCCGGGCCTGCTCGTCGCGCAGGCCCACGGCAAAGGCCAGCCTGCGCGGCACGCTCCAGCCGTGGGCTTCCGATACGGCGTCCGCTGAGTCGGAGAGGAGCCCGCGGGCAGGATCCGAGAGCTCTCTCCCGGCCTCGATCAGCTTGCTGAGGTTGGCGTGCCACCAAGCCGCCTGCTGACCCTGCGCTGTGCGTGGGAAGGTCCAGGTGCGGCGCTGCGCGTCGATCTCCTGCACCAGGTCCGAGAGCTGTGCCTCGAGCCGCTCCAGCTCCCCCTCGCCGTTTGCGGCGGCGGCCTCGATGCGCAGCTCCAGGTCGCCGAGGGAGCCTTCGAACTCCGCCAGCCGAGGCTCGGGCGCGCCCTCCAGCGCAGCGAAGCCGGCGTCGAGGGCCTCGTCATCGAGCCCCAAGCTGAAGAGGGCATAGGCGCGCACGCGCTCGGCCTCCGCAACCCGCACGGAGTCGTCGGAGGCCCGCGCCACCTCGAGGGCACGCTCCACGATGGCCAGCCCCGCCGGCTCTGCGCCGAAGACGACCCGCTCCGGATCCACGCGCTCCAAGGCGGCCTCCGTCAAGCCGGCCGCGTCCAGCGGCAAGTCGATCCAGTCGACCTGCGCGGCCTCCGTCCCGGTTCCGTCACGCCTTTGGTGCAGCGCCCGACGCTTCGACTCGACCTCGGCCCGCAGCGAGACCCAGCTCTCCGCCCGGGGATGCGCCCGCCGGTCGCGCCAGACCTCCTCGTCTGTACGCGGCAGGGCGAGAGCGGTGAGCTCAGCGTGCTGCTCCAGACGGCGTGGATCGGTAGCGAGCGCCAGAAACTCCCGCGCCTCGACGAGCCACTCCTCGTAGGGCCTGATTCGTGCCGGGTACGGGGGCCACAAGCGAGCGGCGCGCTCGACGAGGTCGTCGTAGTTCTCGAGTGCGGACAGCCGCAGCACCTCTTCGGCGCGAGCCCGCTCTGTCTGCACGGAGGCGGCCAGGTCTCGATTGGCGCGCACGTTGAGGGCCAGCAGCCACGAGATCACCGAGAACGAGAGCAGCGCCAGGATCAGCGCGGCCGCCTTCCCGGGATTGCGACGTCCCCAGAGCTGGACGCGTCGCAGCGGCCCCGGTGGCCGGGCCACGATCGGCTCGTGGGCGAGGAAGCGACGCAGGTCCTCGGCCAGGTCCGCCATGCTCGCGTAGCGATGGTCCCGGTCCTTCTCGAGGCACTTGCCGCAGATCACGCTCAGGTCGTGTGGAATGCGAGAGCGCAGGTTGCGAAGCTCCGGCGGGTTCTTCTGCAGGATCTGGTGCGCGATCTGGTGCGTCGTGTCCCCGTCGAAGGGTCGGCGCAGGGCCAGCATCTCGTACAGCACGACGCCCAGACTGAACACGTCGGTGCGATGGTCGAGGCCCATGCGCCTGGCGGCGACCTGCTCCGGACTCATGTAGCAGTACGTCCCTGCGAACTCGCCGGTCACCGACAGGCGCGCCTCGTCCGTGATGCGCGCGAGACCGAAGTCCGTGGCCTTGGGCCGGTCGTCCGGCGAGATGAGCACGTTGCGGGGCTTGATGTCGCGGTGGATCACCCCCATGCCGTGAGCGGCGTGCAGCGCGTCCGCGAGCTGCGCGACAAAGGCCGCCACCTCCTCGTGGTAGCGCTCCGGCAGGGCCCCGCGCTTGCCGACATCGTCCAGGAAATCGCGCAGCGTGAATCCGCCCTCGATCAGCTCCATCGCGATCCAGGCCACGCCGTCGTCCTCACCGTGCCCGTGCACGGCGACGATCCCGGGATGGTTCAGGCGCCCCCCAGCGCGGGCCTCGCGGGCAAACAGATCGAGGGTCTTCTTCGTGACCCGATCCGGCCGCACGAGCTTGACCGCGACCCGCCGCCGCAGAGAGAGCTGCTCCGCCTCCCAGACCTGGCCCATGCCACCTTCGCCGATCGGCCGCAGGAGCTTGAAGTCCCCCAGCGTGGTTCCCGCGGCCAGTGCCACGGAGACCTGGACAGGCGCCTGCGGTTCGCCGCGACTCCTGAAGGAGAAGGCGGAATCGGCGGGCGGGTCGGGGTTGGGCATCGTCACGGGCCGAAGCGGGGCCGTACCCCACGAGTCAGTTCGATGTCAGCTCCAGCGTCGTGTACTCGAAGCGGGCCGGGCCCTCGACCGAGCGGCCGTCGTTGTAGCTGACCTCGTCGCGCACGCTGCCTTCGAAGTTGTAGCTACTGACCAGGCCATTGGGGACATGGACATGGGCGGCCGCGCGCGGGATGCGCTGGCCCATGGTGGCCTGGATCTCCGCGGGTGTCCGCGCCTGCGACCAGAAGCGCAGCTCGTCGATACTGCCCTGGAAGTGGTCGCTGACGACTCCGCCGTTGGCGTGGGCGCCGACGGAGATCAACGCGTTGCTCGGAAACGGCGCGAACGGGGTCGGGCGCGAGCCCTCCAGCACACCGTCGATGTAGATGAAGCGCATGGCCCCGTCGTACACGCAGGCCACGTGGTGCCAGCTGCCGACCGGGAGCTGGCCGGCGACGACCTCGTGCTGCGCTTGATCGCCCTGGTTGCCGCCACCGGCCATGCGGAAACGCACGGCGCCGTCGGGTTCGATCTCGACGGTGTAGGCGCGTTGCTGGTCCTGCGGATCCGGCCCCTCGCTCCAGCGCGCGACCAGCGTGCCCGAAGAGCTCGCGCTCTGGCGCAGGACCCAGGCCTCGATCGTGAAGGGCCCGTTCGGGTTCTGGCAAGGGTTGGCATCGATCGAGACCCAGTAGGGCGCGCCCAGGATGAGCCCCCGATTCAAGGCCTCGACGTCGCGCACCCAGTCACGTTCGTTGGGACCTAACCTGGTGAACGCCGCGCGTGACCCATCGGCGGACAGATTGCCGATGAAGCCCAGCGTGTGTCCCAGCGGCTGCGCCAGGGGATCACGGCTGAGCAAGATCGTGCGCTCCAGGAGCAGGTCACGTCGATAGAGCTGGGTGCCCGAGGGCTGGATCTCGGCCGCGCTGGCCACCACGTTCGAGGCGCCCGTCACGAACGACGCGTAGCGCCCGTCGCTCGAAATCTGAGCGTGAATCGAGTCCGCGTCCAGGGCTTGACCGGACGACCCCAGGCTGACCAGCCGCGTCTCGATCGCTCCGGGCTCGTCGAACACGCCGTCCGCGTCGAGGTCGCGGTCGTGCACGAACACGTCGGTCCGACCGTTGGCGTCGCCCGCGTCAAGGTCATCGGATACGGAACGGAAGACCACCCAGCGCCCCGTGAAGCTGATGTCCGGGTGACGCGACTCGGCGAAGACCTGGGCACCTGCGGAATCGACACTGACGCGCACCGTCGTGTTCTGAGCGATGTCGCGCACGAAGATGTCGCGCACACCGTTCGTATCCCCGGGCACCAGGTCCGATGCGTGGCTCTCGAAGGCCACGTGCAGTCCGTCGGCGGAGATCTGGCCGAAGCCCGAAGCGCCATCCGCAGGGCCGCCGGCCATGTCGGCGCTGATCAAGGTGACGTTGCTGTCGGATGTGCGCTCGAACAGGAAGACATCCGTCACCCCGTTGTTGTCCCCCGCGACCAGGTTGGTCGCATCGCTCTCGTAGACGATCCAACGCCCTGACTGGGATAAGGAGGGGCGCTCGGAGTCTCCGTCGGCCAGGTCCCCGTCATCGGCCACGCTGACCAGCTTCGGACCGGGATTCAACCCTTCACGGTTGAAGATGTAGACGTCCTTGATCCCGTTCGTGTCCTCGGGCACCACGCGTGCCGTCGAGGCGTAGGCCACCCGACGCCCGTGGTCGGACACGGCCAGCCGCAGCGAGCAGCCTCCCGCCGCGTCACCGTCCGAGTTCTCGCTGACCAGCACCGTCTCCTCGTTCAGCACATCGCGCAGGAAGACGTCGGCCGAAGAGTTGAAGTCACCGCCAGCGATCCCGTTGGAGATGCTCCGGAAGGCCGCGAAGCGTCCATCGGGCGACAGCACGGCTCCACCGGAGTCGACAATACTTGAGCCAAACTGGGTGCGGCTCACGAGATAGGACGTTCCCGCGCCGTCGACATCCTCGCAGTCGTCGGGGATCAGGTTCCCGTTCGCATCGGCCTCTTGACCGGACAGGACCTCCCAGCAATCGGCCAAACCGTCCTGGTCACAATCGTTCCCCGAGCCGTTGTCCGCCTCGAGGTCGCCGTCGCAGTCTGCGGTCAGGCCCTGCATGATGTCGCACTGGTCCCCGACGCCCTCGTCGTCATCGTCCTCGCAGTTGCAGTTGCAGTCGTCCGGATGACACTGCACGTAGTACGACGCGACGGCGATGTTCGAGAGCAGCCCACACTCGTCGACGATCTGGTACGTGATGTAGTCGAACTGATTGCAGGCCCCGCCCCCGCTGTGATCGTATTCGAGTGAGAGACCCTGGACGTCAAAGCTCCCCTGTTGAGGCCCCGAGATGATGATCGTGTCGTCGTAGTTGTCGAGGCGGGCGGCGTCGCCTGCCTGCGCTCCCGCGAAGATATCGATCGTCACCCGGTCATCCGGCGAGATCGAGAGCGTCTGGTCCGCGAGGATCCAGGGCCGGATGACCTCGAAGCGGTCGGGAATGCCGTTCCCGTTGCAGTCTGGAAGCTGCCCGAAGCCACGCTCCCCCTGCCCGGGAATCTGCATGCGCCCAGCGAGGGTGATCCAGGCCGCGTCGTCGAGTCCGGCGGGCATCACGCCGCCCTCTCCCGCTGCCCATGGGGCCCCGGGGGCATCGACGTGGTCGACGCGGATGCGCACGTCACGAACGTCCGCGAGCAGAGCGGCCCAGGTCCCCGCCTCGAGGGCCCACAGGGGCTCCAGCAGCGGAGCCCGCATGTGGTTCGCAGCACGGGCCGGCACCGAGCGCACGAAGCGCGCTCGACCGCCGGGCCCGGACAGCAGCACCTCGGAGGTCGCCGCCGAGGTCGCCGCGTCGACGCAAGCGCGGTGCAGGACACGGTGCGTCCAGGTGAGTGCGGCGCGGCGGTCCAGCGCGCTGAAGTCGCCGAGGAAGTCAGCCGGCGCACAGGCGAACGCGTCGCCCGCTGTGGATGCGAGACATCCGTCGGCGTCGCGGATCCACTCCACGTCGCCTCCCCCCGGACGTGTCCAGCCCTGCACGCCCGACGCGAAGTCCGAGTAGGCGAAGGAGTTCGGCGGGTCGGAAGAAACGAGAGCGAGCGAGACCAGTGCGAGCAGCATGGGAAGGCCCTCCTACGAGCGAGACGAGGAGGATGCTAATCCGGCCGCCTGAACTCGTCAACTCGCCCCCGTCGGCCAGGGGAGGCCCGTGCGGGAAGCCGCGCCGGCGCAGGGCTGCGGGTCGACCCGGGTTGAGATCAGCGCTCCTTCGGCTTCAGCTTCGGCGCTCGACCCTCCAGTTCGGCCAGCCGCTCCCGCGCGTTCTGGAACGCGGGGTCGGCGGCGACGGCGCGCAGGTAGGCATCGACCGCCTGCGCGTAGAGGCCTGCCTGCGCGTACGTCTCGCCAAGACTGTCGAGCGGATTCGGTGTGTCCGGGAACGCGAGCGTCTGGAACTGCTGAATGGCGATCGCCTTCTCGAACTCGTACGAGAGCAGGTACCGGTACCCCACGCGGTTGATCTGGTCTTCTGAAGGTCGGGCCTCCGAT
>JAJFFA010000553.1 GCA_021776885.1 Planctomycetota bacterium | reverse complement strand
ACGCGCACCCACGCCGTGCTCTCGCGGCTGGAGCCTGGGCGCCAGGGCGAGGAGATCGCGGGCGGGCGTGCTGAGCTCGAGCGTGGGCTCGCGCGGGGCCGCGCACCGGGCGCCGGCGAGGGGCGCGGGGTCACGACCTTCGCCTACCCCTTCGGGCGGCGCTGGGACTACGACGCCGAGTCTCGCCAGGCGGTGGGCGAGGCGGGCTTCGCCTGCGCCGTGACGACCCACGCCGGGACCAACCTGCGCGGCGCCCAGCCCATGGAGCTGGCGCGCTGGATGGTGGACGAGGAAACGCCCCTGCACTGGCTGGTGGCCGAGGCCTGTGGCGGCTTCGCGCTGCTGCGGCGCCTCGGGCTCGAGCTGGCCGAGTAGGCGCCGGGGCCAGTCGAAGCTCGCCCGGAAAGGGCCTCGGGCAGCTCGGGATCTTGCGGGCGGAGGAGACCGGCCAGGGAGCCGGGGGACGGCCGAGGAGACGGGGTGCGCTCCCTTCACCCGCTCCCGCTTCGCATGGGACACACCGGCGCCCGCCGCAACCAGAGTTGTTATATGCCGATTTCAAGCACCGCGATACGCGCTATTGCACCTCAACAGGGCCCACCCGCCGTGCCCAGGGCTAGAACACGTCGTAGGTGAACGTCGCGCCCGAGTCGCCCTTGGAGAGCACCAGGAGCACGACCACGGCCGAGATCACGACGACGATCGGAATGACGATGTAGAGCCAGTTCTCGCGCAGGAATCGGGACATGGCGGCGACTAGAAGAGCGTGTAGATGAAGGGGGCCACCAGGGGCGAGCTGGCGGCGACCACCAGCAGGCTCCCGACCGTGAGCAGGATCATGACCAGGGGCATCAGGTACCAGTGTCCGCGCAGGACGAAGGCGCTCATCAACTCGAGGATCGTCGCGATGCGCGGGCCGAGCTTGTAGAGCACGAAGCCGAAGATGGCGAGCACCAGGATCAAGCCGATCAGGGGCGAGACGGCTTGCTTGCCGAAGAGGACCATGGCGAAGACCAGGGCCAGGAAGGCCGCGACCTTCAGGAAGGCCAGGATCTTGTTCTCGTCCGGATAGGTCAACCCGAACAGAATCCCGAAGAAGGTGGCCAGGATCAGGTAGACGATCAGCCAGGTCGGGAAGCCGCCCTCGCTCGGCGCCGGAGTGGTCGAGCTGAGCAAGGCCAGGCGCTCACCCGAGGGCGTGGCCGCGCTGCCCGCGGGGATCAGACCGCGCGCCGCCAGCTCGCCGTCGAGGAACATGGCGAAGGTGCGGTTGCCGGCCGGGTTCAGGTGCCAGTCGACGGGAAAGTACTGCGGGCCCTCGTCGCGTACGGCGGCCTCGAGGGCCGGACGGGCGTCGAGGGTCTGGATGTCGAGGTCCGCGGCCAGGGCCAGGAAGGTCTCGACGGGCTTGTGCGGGGTCCACTGGTCCGCGGCGACCCCGATCTGCTGCTGCAGGATCTCGAGGGCGGCCGGGTCGACGGCGCCCTTGTTCGGGATCGGCACCACGACCAGCGCCGCGCCGATGCGTGCACACTCGGCCTTCAGGGCGCGCAGGGCGCCGCGGGTGCGGTCCACGGCCTCGGCCATGAAGTCCGGCTGGTCGTGGAAGTAGGCGGCGTACTCCTTGCGCGTGCCTCCGAAGAAGTGGACGCCGTCCGGACTCCAGGGAGCCGGATCGCTGGGGCGTGAGAAGCCGCCGACCAGGGAGCCGATCGCGGAGCGCTGGAACCAGGTGCGCTCGCCGGGGTCCGTCAGGCCGCGCTCCTCGCGCGCACCGTCGGGCTGGAAGCGCGGCTTGGGGAAGCGCAAGTACGACGTCTGGCCGTTCCAGTACAGGTCGTTCTCGTAGGGGAAGAGCAGCACCAGGTCGGGCTGGTAGCGCTCGCCGTTCTCGAGGAACCAGAGGGCCTCCTGGTCCGTGGACCAGCCCTCCGTGCCCGCGTTGATCACGTCGGCGGGCGGTCCGTTCCCGGCGTTCCAGAGCTTCTCGAGCTGGTCGACGAAGAGGTCGTCGCGGTCGACGGTGTAGCCCAGGACGAAGGAGTCGCCCAGGGCCAGGGCGCGGAAGCGACCCTCGCGCTTCTCGGGCCCCGCCATGTCGTCGTCGCGCAACCCGAAGCCGTTGACGTCGAAGGTGACGTCGAACTCGGGGGTCTTCTTGCGCGCACTGGCGCCGGGGCGCTTGACCCAACCGAGGGTGGGGTCGAAGCGGTGGATCGTCTCGGCCGGGCGCTTGCCCAGCAGCCGCAGTCCGCCCTCGAAGACGAGGAACACGACAGCGAGGCTGACGACGAAAGAGAGCAGTACGTTGATGGCCTTCACGATGTAGTCCGGCTGCTAGCTGACCATCTGCGTGACCGAGTCTCCCTCGTGCCGCAGGTGGAAGACGGTCTCGGCGATCTTTTTCTTCGCCTCGGCTTTGACGACGAAGTTGCCCAGGAGCAGGAGGTCCATCCCGGACAGGCTGAAGGTGTTGAAGGCGTGGGCCGGCGACTCGACGATCGGCTCACCCTTCAGGTTGAACGAGGTGTTCATGATCACGGGCACACCGGTCAGGTCGCCGAAGCGCTCGATGATCTGGTGGTAGGCGGGGTTGGTCTCCTTGTAGACCGTCTGCAGGCGTCCGGATCCATCCTCGTGGGTGATGGCAGGCAGCACGTCGCGCTTCTCCTCGCGCACCGGCGTCACGTACAGCATGAAGCGCGCCGGGAAGTGCCGCTCGGCCTCGGGGAACTCGAAGAACTCGTTCGCGCGCTCCTCGAGCACCGAGGGCGCGAAGGGGCGGAAGGCCTCGCGGAACTTGATCTTCGAGTTCAGCTTCTCCTTCATCTCCTCGCGTCGCGGGTCGGCGATGATCGAGCGCGCGCCCAGGGCACGCGGACCCCACTCGAAGCGCCCGCGGAACCAGCCACAGACCTGGCCGTCAGCCAGCTGCTGGGCCACGTACTGGTAGAACTCCTCGTCGTCCTCGATGAACTCGTAGGCGATGTCGTTCGTCTCGAGGAACTCGCGCACCTGGTCATCGCTGTACTCGGAGCCCAGGTAGGCGTGCTCGAGGGCCGGCCCGCGGGGCTGGTCGAGGACCTGGTTGTAGGCCCAGTAGGCCGCGCCCACGCAGCCGCCGTCATCGCCGGGGGCCGGGTGGATGTACAGGTCGTCGAAGGGGCCGTCGCGCAGAACCTTGAAGTTGGCCACCGAGTTGAGGGCCACACCGCCTGCCATGCAGAGGTTCTTCATCCCGGTCAGCTCCTTCAGGTGCGTGACCATCTTGAGCAGGATCTCCTCGGTCACCTTCTGGATGCTGGCCGCCATGTCGCAGTAGTACGGATCCAGCGACTTGTCCTGCAGCTTGGGGTCGCGTCGGGGCCGGCCAAAGTGCTTCTCGAAGGCCTCCGTCAACGTGTCGTTCGTGGAGTAGTGGTACGCGAAGTACTCCATGTCGTGCCACAGGCTGCCGTCGTCGCCTACGCGGATGATCTCGTAGATCTTGTCGACGTACTTGGGCTGCCCGTAGGGGTGCATGCCCATCAGCTTGTACTCGCCCTCGTTGATCTCGAAGCCGCAGTAGGCGGTGAAGGCGGAGTACAGCAGGCCCAGGGAGTGCGGGAAGCGGATCTCCTTGATGATCTCGATCTTGTTGCCGCGCCCGACGGCCATGGTCGAGGTGGTCCACTCACCGGCGCCGTCCACGGTCAGGATGGCGGCCTCCTCGAAGGGCGAGGTGTAGAACGACGACGCCGCGTGGGACATGTGGTGGTCGGCGAACAGGAACTTGGACGTGGGCACGCCGAGCTCCTTGGACATCATCGACTTGATCCAGAGCTTGTCGGAGATCCAGCGCTGCATCGACTCGCGGAACACCGGCGCCGAGCGCGGGAAGGTGCTCATGGCGGTCAGCAGCATGCGCTCGAACTTGACGAAGGGCTTCTCGTAGAAGACGACGTAGTCGACGTCGTGCAGGCTGATGCCGCCCATTTTCAGGACGAATTCGATGGCCAGGGCAGGGAAGCCCGAGTCGTGCTTCTTGCGGCTGAAGCGCTCCTCTTCGGCGGCGGCGACGAGCTGGCCATCGCTGACCAGGGCCGCGGAGGAGTCGTGATAGTAGAAGGAGAGCCCGAGGACGTTCATGGGGAATCAGTCCTGCTTGCGCGCACGGGAGAGGTCGTCGTTGGGGTGGTCCCAGGTCGTCCAGTTGCCCTCGGGGCGGGGCCGCAGGTGGAGCGGGTCCGCGACCAGGCGGTAGACGAGGGCGAAGGGCCCCAGGACGAGAAAGTAGAGCAGGGTCAGGAGCGTGCGTGAGAGCATGTTCCCGAAGCGCTCGGTGAAGCGGATGAAGCCTTGCATGTGCGGTAGGGGCGGGCGACCTCCCTCGGAGCCCGCGGGGGGCGGGGCTTGGGTGCCGAGGGGGGGCGGAAGATCCCTTCGGCGAGGGTAGGGAGCAGTCTTTAAGGGGAATCGCGTGGGTCGAGCCGAGTTCGAGGGCCAAGGAGTATACGGTTCGCCCTCGGCGGTGCGATGGGGCAGGGCACAGGACTCGCACGGCTCCGAGACGGGGGCCGCAGAAACGATGTCGCAACCCCGGCGAGCGCGGCCCCGAAGCCGCGGCCCGTTCCGCACTTTCCCGCTCCCGGCGACCCCGGGCTGCCGCCCGGTCCCCCGAGCTAGCGCAGAGCCAGGGTGCCCTCGTACATCTCGTTCCGCGCGAACAACCGGTCGCCGTTGTCGTCGCGGTAGATGTTGAGGTCCAGCTCGGTGCCCGGCTCGAGGGCGGTGAGCAGGCGCGCCAGGGCCTGGCGCGAGTTGATCTGCAGCGGGCGGGCCCCGCGCACGCGCTTGACCCGCGCGGCCGGGATCAGGTCGCCCTCGGAGAGCCCCAGGCGGCTGGCGGGGCCGCCCTCCTCGACGCGGTCGACGAACAGCCAGCGGTCGCGGCCCAGGATCTCCTCGCGCACGGTCAAGCCCAGGCGCTCGTAGGTCATGCCGTCGAGCCTGTCCCAGGTGCGCACGCGGGCCTCTTCGACCCGTCCGGCGCGCTCGAACTGGATCTCGACGGGCTCCTGCGGCTCGACCTCGAGACTGGCCAGGAGGTAGTCGTCCTGGGACCCGAGGCGGCGCTGGCCCAGGGACAGGATGCGGTCACCCTCGCAGATCCCCGCCAGGGCGGCGGGGGAGTCGGGCAGGACCGAGGCCACGACCAGGTCGTCCCCGGGGGTCAGCTGGAAGCCGAGCCAGGCCTTGCGCGCCTGGGGGAACAGGTGATCGGTGAGCACCTCGCGCACGCGGTCGACGGGGATGGCGAAGCCGATGTTCTCGGCCGCGCGGTTCATCGCCGTGTTGATCCCGATCAGCTCGCCGCGGATGTTGAGCAGCGGGCCGCCCGAGTTGCCCGCGTTGATCGAGGCGTCGGTCTGGATCAGGTCGTCGAAGAACAGGCCCTGGTCGGGGATCTGGACGTCGCGGTGCAGGCCCGAGATGATCCCGGTCGAGACGGTATGGGTCTGGCCGTGGGGGTTGCCGATGGCGACCACGCGCTCCCCGGCCATGAGGTCCGAGCTGGTGCCCATGCGCACGGTGGGGAAGGGGCCGTCCGCCTCGAGCTCGAGCAGGGCCAGGTCCTCGCTCTCGACGAAGGAGATCAGCCGCGCCGGGTACGTGGTCGGGTCCTTCTCGAAGAACAGATCGATCTTCTGCGCCCCCTTGACGACGTGGTAGTTGGTCACGACGTAGCCATCGGCGTGCACGACAACCCCCGAGCCGCTGCCGCCGTAGGTCTGGTTCCAGGCGCCGAAGAAGTTGCGCACCTGGCGCGTGCCCTCGGTCTCGATGTAGACCACCGCGGGGGTCACGGCCTGAACCACGCGCACCTCGTTGGTGACGCGCTCGGCGAGCTGCAGCCGCTCGTACTGTTCGTCCGACGAGAGGTCCTGGGGGGCGATCAGCGCCAGGGCGAAGAGCCAGTTCATCACACACCTTTGGACTAGGGTCGCTCGGAGGGCCGCGGGGGGCCGTCTCGCCCGGCTCTACGCAGGCGTTGCCCGAACGTGAGCGTCTTCCCCGACAGTGCTCGGCGAAGTCCTGCCCCGGGCGCGCCAGCGGCGCTGCAACCGGCGCGGGAGCGGACCTGGTGGGCCATGCTGGACTTGAACCAGCGACCTCTACGATGTCAACGTAGCGCTCTAGCCAACTGAGCTAATGGCCCCAGGGGGTGCGCCGCATGCGGCGCGAGGGCGCAGAGACTAGGCAGGGCGCCGCGCGACTGACAAGGGTTTTTCGAGAATGCTCCGCGCCTTCGGGGGGCAAGCGCGCAGTAAACTCTGCGCTCTTTCGCTCGAGAGCCCCAGCCCACCCATGGAGGTCGGACGTTTGAAGATCGGCGTTGTCAAGGAGATCAAGGATCACGAGTACCGCGTCGCGGCCACCCCGGCCGGGGTCGAGCAGCTGATCAAGCGTGGGGGCCACCAGGTTCTGGTCGAAGGGCACGCGGGCGAGGGCAGCGGCCTGGCCGACTCCGCCTACGCCGAGGCCGGGGCCAGCACGGGACTGGACGTGGAGGCGGTCTGGGCCGAGGCGGACCTGGTGCTCAAGGTCAAGGAGCCCCTCGAGCCCGAGTGGGCGCGCATGCGTCCCGGTCAGATCCTGTTCACCTACCTGCACCTGGCGGCGGACCGCAAGCTGACGGACGCGGTCGTCGGCACGGGCGCCCACTCCTTCGCCTACGAGACCCTCGAGGTCGACCACGCCCTGCCCCTGCTCGAGCCCATGAGCGAGGTGGCGGGTCGGCTCTCGATCCAGGCCGGGGCCAAGTACCTCGAGCGGCCCGCGGGGGGCACCGGGATCCTGCTCGGCGGCGTGCCCGGCGTCCCGCCGGCCAATGTGCTCGTCCTGGGCGGCGGGGTGGTCGGCACCAACGCCGCGCGCATGGCCGCGGGGCTGGGCGCGAACGTCTCGATCCTCGACGTCAACCTCAAGCGCCTGCGCTATCTGGACGAGATCCTGCCGCCCAACTGCACCACCCTCTACTCGACGCGCATGACCCTGCGCGAAGAGCTCGAGCGGGCCGACCTGGTCGTCGGCGCCGTGCTGATCCCCGGCGCTGCGGCGCCCAAGCTGGTCCTGCGCGGCGACCTGGCGATCATGAAGCGCGGCTCTGTCATCGTCGACGTGGCCGTCGATCAGGGCGGCTGCATCGAGACAGTCAAGGCCACCACGCACGAGAACCCGACCTACGTCGTCGACGAGGTCGTGCACTACTGCGTCGCCAACATGCCGGGCGCCGTGCCGCGCACGAGCACCTTCGCCCTGACCAACGCGACCCTGCCCTGGGTCGAGCGGCTGGCGGCGATGGGCGCAGCCCGCGCGGTGCAGGAGAGCGTGCCCCTGGCTCTGGCCGCCAACGCCATCGCTGGCAAGCTGACCTGCAAGGCCGTGGCCGAGGCCTTCGACCTCGACTGGACCCCCGCGGCCGAGCTGGCCGGCGCCATCGCCTGAACGCCAACCCGGACCCTTCGGTCGGCCTTGCCCCTGGTTGCGCGCCAGGTCGCCCACGGGTTCGCCCACGGGCGCCTCAGGCTCGGGGGGGCAGGCGGTCGATGACCCGCCGTGCTTCCCCTCTGCCTAGAAACCGCGGCCGCCGCCCCCGTCGAGGAGGCCACCGGCCTGTTCGAACTCCTGCTCCTGGCCCTGGTCCAGGGGCTGGCCGAGTTCCTGCCGATCAGCTCGTCGGGCCACCTGGTCCTGGCGCGCGCCGCCCTGGGCGTGCGCGAGGCCGGCCTGGCCCTCGACGTCGCCCTGCACGTCGGCACCCTCGGCGCGGTGGTCTGGTTCTACCGCAAGGACGTCATCGCGCTCCTGACCGACGTCCTGCGCGGCCGCCTGGCCCTGGCGCTCTGGCTGGTGGTGGCGACGATTCCCGCGGCTCTCTTCGGCGTGCTCGCGGGGGACTGGATCGAGGCCACGTTCCAGACCTCGCGCGCCGCGGCCGGTGGGCTGCTGTTCACGGCCTTCGCCCTGTGCGTCGGCGAGGCCGCGCGTCGCCGCCGAGGCGCCCAGAGCAGCGACGCGGAGGAGCCCCTCGAGCCGGGCGCCGCACCGCCCCTGCGCCTGGCCTTGATCCTGGGGCTGGCCCAGGCCGTCGCCGTGATCCCCGGCGTCTCGCGCTCGGGCTCGACCATCGTCGCCGGCCTGCTGTGTGGCCTGTCGGCCCAGCGTGCGGCGCGCGCCTCCTTCTTGATGAGCATCCCGGCCATCCTGGGCGCCGCGACGATGAAGCTGCCCGATGCCTTCGAGGCGGGCTTCGGTGGCCTGGCGATCACGGACGTGCTGATCGCGATCGTGGTCTCCGGTCTGGTCGGCTGGGCGGCCCTGCGCTTCCTGCTGCTGACCCTCGCCAAGGGCTCCTTCCCCTGGTTCGCGGGGTACTGCGTGGTGATGGGCGGGCTGGTCCTGGCCCTGGCCTGAGCCCTCGGTCCGCGCCGGTCCGCTATCCTCCCCGTCCGGAGGTACCGAACCGATGTGGATCCCTTGCCTGACGCTGCTTGCCCTGCAAGCCCCCGACGCCGAAGCCGCGCGCCCTTCTGTGGACGACCTGCGCGCGGCGGGCCGCGTCGCCGGCGTCGAGCTGACCGACGCGGAGCTCGAGCTGATGCGCGGCGACGTGCTGCGCACCCTCGCCGGCTTCGAGCGCATGCGCGCCCTGCCGCTCGAGAACGGTGACCTGCCCGCCCTCGGTTTCTCGGCCCTGGTCCCGGGGGTCGAGTCGCGCGCCAAGCCCCTCGCGGCGCGCGCCGTCGAGCTGCCGGACGTCGAGCGCCCCGCCGACCTCGAGCGCCTGGCCTTCGCCGATATCCCGACCCTGGCCTCCTTGATCAAGAGCCGCAAGGTCAGCTGCGTCGAGCTGACCGAGCTCTTCCTGGCGCGGCTCGAGCGCCTCGACGGGACGCTGCACTGCGTGATCACCCTGACCCCCGAGCGCGCCCGGGCCCAGGCCGCGGCCCTCGACGCCGAGCTCGAGCGCGGCGAGTGGCGCGGCCTGCTGCACGGCATCCCCTGGGGCGCCAAGGACCTCCTGGCCGTGCGCGGCTACCCCACCACCTGGGGCGCCAAGCCCTACGCGCAGCAGGTCCTCGACCTGGACGCCACGGTCGTCGAGCGCCTGGACGCCGCGGGCGCCGTGCTGATCGCCAAGCTGACCCTCGGCGCCCTCGCCATGGGCGACGTCTGGTTCGGTGAGACCACGCGCAACCCGTGGAAGCCGGAGGACGGCTCGAGCGGTTCGTCGGCGGGCTCGGCCTCGGCCACGGCGGCGGGCGCGCTGCCCTTCGCCCTGGGCACCGAGACCCTGGGCTCGATCGTGTCGCCCGCGACGCGCTGCGGTGCGACCGGCCTGCGGCCGACCTTCGGGCGCGTCTCGCGCCACGGCGCGATGGCCCTCTCCTGGTCGATGGACAAGCTCGGGCCCCTGACACGCAGCGCTCGCGACGCGGCCCTGGTCTTTGCGGCGATCGAGGGGCCCGACGGGCGCGACCCCAGCGTCAGTGCGGCACCCTTCAGCTGGAACGGCGGCGTGGACGTCGAGGGCTGGGTCGTCGGCTACCCGCGCGGCGCCTTCGACCAGCGGCCGTCCAAGCACGTGCTCGCTGAGCTCGAGGCCCTGGGCGTCGAGCTGCGGCCCCTCGACCTGCCGCGCTACCCGGTGGGGGACATGCGTCTGATCCTCTCCGCCGAGGCGGCGACCCTCTTCGATGAGCTGACGCGCTCCGGCCGCGACGAGGAGCTGGTGCGCCAGAGCAGCGACGCCTGGCCGAACATCTTCCGCAGCGCGCGCCTGATCCCGGCCGTCGAGTACCTGCGCGCCCAGCGCCTGCGCACCCAGCTGATGCGCGACATGCACGCCGCCCTGGCGGACGTCGACCTGGTCGTGCATCCGAGCTTCGATGGCTTGCTCGTCAGCACCAACCTGACGGGCCACCCGACCCTGGTCGCCCCCGCGGGCTTCCGCGACGACGGGACGCCCTACAGCATCTCGTTCACGGGGCAGCTCTTCGACGACGCGCGCCTGTGCGCCTTCGTCTGGCAGTGGCAGCTCTTGACCGGGGTGCACGAGCGCCATCCGGAGCTGTCCGCGCTCGAGGCCGGGGAGGCGAAGTGAGCGCGGGCTCCGCAGTGCGCGTGCGCCCCGCCCAGCGCGAGGACGCCGCGGCCCTGGTGCGCTTCCAGCGCAGGATGGCCTGGGAGACCGAGGGCGCGCGCCTCGACGAGTCCGACTTGCAGCGCGGGATCGGCCGCATCCTCGCGGACCCGCGCTGCGGGCGCTACCTGGTGGCGGAGCTCGAGGACCAGCCCGGGCGCCCCGCGGGCACGCTGCTGACGAGCGCCGAGTGGAGCGACTGGCGCGGTGCCTGGATCTGGTGGATCACGAGCGTCTGGGTCGAGCCCTTCGCCCGCCGGCGGGGCGTCTACCGCACGCTCTACGCGCACCTGGCGCGCGAGGCCCGCGCGACAGGCGACGTCTGCAGCCTGAGGCTCTACGTCGAGCGCGCCAACCACGGCGCTCGGCGCACCTACCGCGAACTGGGCATGCGCGAGCTCTCCTACGACCTCTACTGGCAGGATCTGACGGGGGCGGCCGATTCCGGGGCATAATGCCCAGCGCCGGGCGTCCCCCGGCGCCCATGAGCCCCTCCCTGCACTCCGCGCCCAGCGCCCTGATCACCGGCATCGGTGGACAGGACGGCAGCTACCTGGCCGAGCTTCTCCTGACCCGGGGCTACCAGGTCTTCGGCCTCGTGCGGCGCTCGTCCAGCGACCGCCTCGAGCGCATCGAGCACCTGCGCGACCGGATCACCCTGATCGGCGGCGACCTGCTGGACCCGACCAGCCTCATGCGCGCCCTCGAACAGGCCCGCCCGCGCGAGGTCTACAACCTGGCCGCTCAGTCCTTCGTGCCCACCTCGTGGCGCGAGCCCGTGGCCACGGCGGAGGTCACGGCCCTGGGCGTGACGCGCCTGCTCGAGGCCCTGCGCCAGGTCGCGCCCGAGGCGCGCTTCTACCAGGCTTCGACTTCCGAGATGTTCGGAGCCTCGCCGCCGCCCCAGAACGAGGACACGCCCTTCCACCCGCGTAGCCCCTACGGCGTGTCCAAGGCCTACGCGCACTGGACGACGGTCAACCACCGCGAGAGCTACGACCTGTTCGCGGCCTCGGGCATCCTCTTCAACCACGAGTCCCCGCGCCGCGGCTTCGAGTTCGTCACGCGCAAGGTCACCAGCGCCGCGGCGCGCATCGCCTGCGGGCAGCAGGAGACCCTGCGCCTCGGCAACCTCGACGCGCGCCGCGACTGGGGCTTCGCCGGAGACTACGTGCGCGCCATGCACGCGATGCTGCTGCAGGACGAGCCCCAGGACTTCGTCATCGCGACGGGGCGCACGCACTCGGTGCGCGAGCTGTGCTCGCTGGCCTTCGCGGCCGCGGGACTGAGCTGGGAGAGCCACGTCGTGTGCG
>JAJFFA010000552.1 GCA_021776885.1 Planctomycetota bacterium | reverse complement strand
CCTCCTCGACCACGCGACCGGCCTCGATGACCAGGATGCGGTCGGCCGAGCGCACGGTGGACAGGCGGTGGGCGACGACCAGGCTGGTGCGGCCCTCGAGGGCGCGCTCCAGGCCGCGCTGGATCACGCCCTCCGTCTCCGCATCGACCGAGGACGTGGCCTCGTCCAGGACGAGCACGGGCGGATCCGCCACCAGGGCGCGGGCCAGGGCCACCAGCTGGCGCTCGCCCACGGAGAGGCGTGCCCCGCCGGCGCCGACCTCGGTCGCGAGACCCTGCTCGAAGGCGTTGATCAGCTCCCGGGCGCCGGCGCGCTCCAGGGCCTCTTCGACCTCCTCGTCGCTGGCCTCGAGCCGGCCGTAGCGCACGTTGTCCGCGACGCTGCCCGAGAACAGCTGCGGGGTCTGGGGCACGACGGCGACGCGCCGCCGGAGCCAGGCCAGGCTGCGCTCGCGCAGGTCGATCCCGCCGAAGCGCACCGCGCCGGCGTCGGGCTCGTAGAAGCGACAGGCCAGGGCCGTGATCGTGGTCTTGCCGCTGCCGGTCGAGCCGACCAGGGCCACGCGCTCGCCCTCGCGCACGAAGAGGTCGAAGTCCTGCAGCACACCCGGGCCGGCCTGACCGTTCTCGGCGGGGTAGGCGAAGGAGACGCCCTCGAAGCACAGGTCTCCGACACCGGCCGGCTGGCCGTCCTCGTCGACACCGGCCCGCGGGACGAGCTGCGCCGCGCGCACGCGGCGCTCGACCTGCGGGCTGTCGACGATGTCCGGCTCCTCGGCAATCAGCCCCAGGACGCGCTCCGCGGCGGCCTGGGCCATCTGCAGCTCGGCGAAGCGCGCGCCCAGCTCGTGCACCGGATCGAAGAGCTGGCGCGTGTAGGCCAGGAAGACGACCAGCTCGCCCAGGGACAGACCCCCGAGCTCGACGGCGATGCCGCCGTAGGCCAGGGCCAGGCCGCTGGCCAGGCTGCCCAGGCACAGCAGCAGGGGCAGGAACAGGGCGCCCTGGCGCGCGTTGCGCACCGAGGCCGCCTGCATCTCGGCCGCGCTGGCGGAGAGGTCCTGCGAGCTCTCGGCCTCGATGCCGAAGAGGCGCGTGGTGCGCACCCCGGCCAGGGACTCGGCGAAGCTCGCGGTCAGGGCGGAGTTCAGGCGGCGCACGTCCCGTGAGCTGCTCAGGATGCGGCGCTGGAAGACGATGGAGAGCAGCGCCATGGCCGGGACCACGCACAGGACGAGCGCACCGAGGCCAGGGCGCAGCCACAGCATCGCCGCCGAGACGCCGCCCATCAGCGCCGTGCCCCAGACCAGGTCGAGGGTGCCGAAGGCCAGGATGTTCGAGAGGCGCTCGCAGTCCGAGGTCAGCCGCGCGACCAGCCAGCCCACCGGGCGCCGGTCGTAGAAGCTGAAGGACAGGCGCTGCAGGTTGGCGAAGGCCTCGCGCCGCACGTCGTGCCCCACGTGGGTGCGGATCGTGCCGCACAGGCGCACGAAGGTGTAGACCGACCCCGCGCCGACCAGGATCAGGGCCGCGAACAGGGCCAGCTGCGGACGCGGATCGAAGTGCTCCGGGTCCTGCATGGCGCCGTCGATGAGGGCTCCCGTCACCAGGGGCAGGAACACGTCGACGGCGGCGACCATCAGCGCTGCGGCGACGATCCCGCGCACGTGCCCGCGGTAGGGCCGCGTCCGGCGCCACAGGTCGCGCCACAGGGAGAGGTCGACCCCGCGCGACAGCGGGGTCTCTTCGGACTTCATGATCTGGCCTCCTCGCCAGTGGCACCCAGGGCGTCGTCGAGTTCGGATTGCAGCTCGAAGAGCCGGCGGAAGGGGCCGGCTTGCTGCAGCAGGTCGGCGGGGCTGCCGCGTTGCACGACGCGGCCCGCGTCGAGGACGACGACCTGCTGTGCATCCGCGGCGCTCGCCAGGCGGTGGGTCACGATCAGGTTCGTCTGTCCCTGGCGGGCGCGCAGGGCGCGGCGGATGCGCTCGTCCGTGCGCGCGTCGACGGCGGACAGGGTGTCGTCGAGCACGAGCACGGCGGCGTCGCGGAGCAGGGCGCGGGCCAGGGAGAGGCGCTGGCGCTGGCCCCCGGAGAGGGTCACGCCGCGCTCGCCCACGCGGGTCTCGAAGCCCTCGGGCATGGCCTCGAGGGTGGGGCCCAGGTCGGCTGCGGCGACGGCGCGCTCGAGCTCGTCGCGGGTCGCGCTCGGCAGTCCCTTGCGCAGGTTCTCCTCGATGGTGCGCGAGTACAGGAATGCGTCCTGGGGGGCGACGGCGATCCCGCGTCGGGCGTAGGCCGTACCGAGGTCCCTCAGCTCGACCCCGTCGAGGCGGATCGAGCCCTGTTCGTAGGGGTACAGCCCGAGCAGCAGGTGCAGCACGGTCGACTTGCCCGAGCCCGGGGGGCCGAGCAGGGCCAGGGTCTCCCCGGGCGCGACGTCGAAGTGGATGTCCTGCAGCGCCGGCGCGCTGGAGCCGGCGTAGGTGAAGCACAGTCCCTCGACCTCGAGGCCACCCCGGAAGGGCGCCGTCGAGGGGGCGTCCTCGCGGGCGGGCCCGGTGTCTTCGGCTTGCTCCTGCAGCACCGCTTCGATGCGCTCGAGGGAGACCAGGGCCTTGCCCAGCTCACCCAGCACGCGCCCCGTCTGGCGCAGGGGGAAGACCAGCATCCAGGCGTAGGTCGTGAAGGCGGCGAAGGCGCCCACGGCCAGCTCGCCGGCGGCCAGGCCACGGGAACCGAACCAGAGCACCAGGGCGAACTGCCCGAGGCACAGGACGTCGGAGACCGCGTAGTAGCCGCCGAGGGTGCGCAGGAGCTCGTCCCAGCGGTCGCGGTAGCTCGCGGCGCGGGCGCCGAAGCGCTCTTCCTCGAGGGCCTCGCGCCCGAAGGCGCGCACGACGCGCACGCCGCTCAGGTTCTCCTCGAGCACCGCCGTCAGCTCCGCCTCGGCCTCGTCGCAGGCCTGGAAGCGAGTGCGCACGCGGCGGAAGAAGACGGCGCCGAAGGCGACGACCAGGGGGTAGAGGGCCATCGAGATCAGGGTCATGCGCACGTCGAGCCACAGCATGATCGGCATGGCGATGGTCAACAGGAAGACGATGCGTGAGAGCTCGAGCACCTGGGTCGAGAGGAACTGGCCCACGGTGTCGACGTCGGAGGTCGAGCGTTGCAAGAGGTCGCCGCGCTCCTGACCGTCGTGCCAGGTCAGGGGCAGGGACTCGAGCTGGGCGTGCAGGCGCTCGCGCAGGCGGCGCAGGATGCCCTGGGAAGCGTCGGCGACGAGCAGGCCGCGCAGGTACGAGGCCGCGCCGCCGGCGGCGGTCAGCGCCACGCTGAGGGCCGCGGCCAGGAACAGGGCGGGCCGCACCCCGAAGCGTTGCGCAGCGCCGGCGGCCAGGGCGTCGAGGCCCTCGGCCGACCCGGGCGCGGCTGCGCTGGGCAGCAACACGCCGTCGACGACGGCCTTGACGACCAGGGGCACGCCCAGGAGCGCCAGGTTGGCGCCGGCCTGGGCCAGGATCGCACCGACGTAGCGTCGGCGTTCCTCGCGCACGAGGTCGAGGGTCAGTCTCCAGGCCGAGCGGGCCATGGTTCGCGTCTCCTGCAGGGGCAGCCCTCGCCGGGGGGTGGCGCGGACAGGCTCTCCTTGGCGAGGGCGAAAACGCAAAGAGCCCGCTCGGGAAGCGGGCTCTCGTCAGGCGATCAGTGCGTGGTGTTCACCGTCTCCATCGAGTGCCCGCGCTAGGCGGAACCGTCGAGCTGGGGAGGTTGAAGGTGAACATGGACCGGGTTCCTGGGGTTGGCGCCGGGCGGGCGGGCGCGCGCTCTCGTTCATGGACCTTATCGGCAGCGGCTCAGAGCGCAACACCCCCAGGCGCGGCTTTCTGTCCCCGGCCGGTCACGTTTGCGTCAGGCGGGTCCAG
>JAJFFA010000551.1 GCA_021776885.1 Planctomycetota bacterium | reverse complement strand
CGCCAGCTCGAGATCGAGCGCGGCGCCCTGGCCAAGGATGGAGGTCGCGACGCGAAGCGCCGCATCGAGGCCATCGGCGCCGAGCTGGCGGACCTCGAGGAGACCCGCGGCGGCCTGCGCGCCCGCTGGGACAAGGAGAAGACGCTGATCGGTGCCATCCGCGCCGGCAAGATTCTGGTCGAGGACCTGCGCGCCGAGGCCGAGCGCTGCGAGCGCGAGGGCAACCTCGAGCGCGTGGGCGCGATCCGCTTCGGTGAGTTGCCCGAAGCGCAGAAGAACGTCGAGGACGCGTCGCAGCGCCTGGCCATGGCCCAGGAGCAGGGCGCGCTCCTGCCCGAGGCGGTCAACGCCGAGGGCATCGCCCAGGTCGTCGCACGCTGGACGGGCATCCCGGCGGCCAAGCTGCTCGAGACCGAGAAGGAGAAGCTGATGGCGATGGAAGAGCGCATCGCCGAGCGCGTCATCGGCCAGCGCCACGCGATCCAGGCCATCGCCCAGGCCGTGCGCCGGGCGCGGGCCGGGCTGCAGGAGACCACGCGTCCCCTGGGGTCGTTCCTGCTCCTGGGCCCCACGGGTGTGGGCAAGACGGAGGTCGCCCGGGCCCTGGCCGAGTTCCTGTTCGACGACGAGCAGCACATGGTGCGCGTCGACATGAGCGAGTTCATGGAGAAGCACGCGGTCAGCCGCCTGATCGGCGCGCCCCCGGGCTACGTCGGCTACGACGAGGGCGGCGCCCTGACCGAGGCCGTGCGCCGCCGGCCGCACTCGGTGATCCTGTTCGACGAGGTCGAGAAGGCCCACCCGGACGTGTTCAACGTGCTGCTGCAGCTGCTCGACGACGGCCGCCTGACCGACGGTCAGGGCCGCACCGTCGACTTCACCCAGAGCGTGGTGCTGATGACGAGCAACCTGCGCGACGAGGAGCAGGTGCGCGGCTTCTTCCGCCCCGAGTTCCTGAACCGCCTGGACGACGTGCTCACCTTCGATCCCCTCGACCGCGACCAGATCCGCCTGATCGTGGACGTGCAGCTCGCACGCCTCGAGAAGCACCTGGCCGAGCAGGAGATCGCCCTCGAGCTGACCCCCGCCGCCAAGGACCAGCTGGCCGAGGAGGGCTACGACCCCGAGTACGGCGCCCGCCCCCTGAAGCGCGCCATCCAGCGCCAGGTCCAGAACCTGCTGGCCGAGGCGATCCTCTCCGGCGGCATCACCCGCGGCCAGACGGCCCGGGTGGACTGCACCGAGGGCCTGTTCTTCGTTAGCGCCGAGGGCGAGCGCGAAGACGCTGAACGCGAGGCGACCCTGACCGCGGAGCAGTAGCCCGCCGCAAACAGAGGCATGGGGCCGCGTCGCCGAAGGCGTCCGTATCGAGGGCGGCGATCGGCCCGCTCGAACGGACGGGCCGACCTGCGGCCCGGATCAGCGCCCGGAGAGCACCCAAGCCGCCCAGACACGCGTCGGCGCGCGACGCGCGATCGACTCGAGCTGCACGCCGCGCAGCGCCTCGCCGAAGGACTCACCGCGGCCCCACACGCGCTCGTAGAAGCTCGTGATCCAGCGTGCCGTTGCGTCGTCCTCGACGCGCCACAGGCTGGCCAGCACCGCACCCGCCCCCGCGACGTGGGCCGCACGCAGCATGCCGAGCAGTCCCTCGCCGCCGCTCGCCGTCCCGAGCCCCGTCTCGCACGCGGAGAGGGTCAAGAGCTCGACCCGCGAGAGGTCGAGGGTCGCGAGCTCCAGGGCACACAGCAAGCCATCGGGCCCGTCCGCCCCACCGCGCTCGTTCGCCCCCGCGAGCACCAGCCCTGAGTACAGGCCCGGGTGCGGCCCCGCCCACCCGGCGCCGGGCTCCGGCCAGCCCAGGCCCCATGTTGAACCCCCGCCGGTTGAACCCCCGCCGGTTGACCCCCCGCCGGTTGAGCCCCCGCCGGTCGCGCGCCCACCGCGCGCATCCCCGCCGGCTTCCGCTCCGGCGTCCCACCCGACGCTCGGAGCCTCGTCCGGCCCGACGAAGAAGCCGTGGGTCGCCAGGTGCGCGAAGGCGTGCCGCGGAAGCGCGTCGCGCACGGCGGCCTCGTGCGCAGCATCGCCCTCGAGCCGCGTCAGCGGCGCCGCGCCCTCCTCGTGCGCCTCGCGAAAAAGCGCGACGACGGCGTCGATCTCCGCCGCTGTGCCGTTGAGGGGCGAGAACGGAAACTCGAGCAGCGCACCGGAAGGCAGTCCGCGCCAAACGTCACCCGCAGCCGCCCCCCGCGCCCCGGCCTCGCGCGCCGTTGCGTTGAACTCCACGTCGCCGACGGCCAGCAGCGAGCCGCGTCTCGTCTCGGACGCGGCCACAGCGGACGCGGGCGCAAGCAGCTGCCGCGGAGTCGAGAGCATGGAGAGCGCCACGTCCTCGATCAGAAAGCCCTTCGCGTCCGCCGACGGCAGCGCCGCGAACGGCAGCCGGGCGAGGCCCCCATCGGGCGAGACGAAGACGTGCCCGGCACCTTCCAGGGCCTTGCCCAGGGGAGCCCAGAGCTGAGCATGGACTGCGCTCGCGCGCTCGCGCTCCTCCTCCGCCCCCGTGGCGAGCGCCCGGCGCCACGCCACCAGCTCGGCCTCGATCTCCGCGATGCCCCCGAGGGAGATCGCCTCGAGCCGCCCGTCCGGACGGGACACGAATGCTGTCAGGCGTGGCCCGTGCACCACGTAGTCGACCAGCGCAGCGTCCTCCGCCAGCGCGGCGCGGAGCTCCTCAGGCTCCACGGACGCTGCTTCCATGGACAACCCGCGGCTGCCCTCGAGGGTCAGCTCGCGCTCCGCCTCCTCGCGCGCGACGCGCAGCGCCTCGACCTCCTCCCGCCACACGTCGAAGTTCTCCTCCGGCGGCGTCGCCAGGGCCATGGACGCGAAGCGGTCGGTAAGCTCCTGCAGCTCGCGCACGTCCTCGCTCGGAGCAGCGCGCCGTCGCTCGCGCTGAACGCGCTTCTGACGCAGGTAGATCGCGCCCTTCCACGCGAGTACTTCGGCGTAGACCTCCTGCACCGGTGCCCCCTGCTGCGCGGCCAGGTCCAGGTACGCGGCGAGCACGCCCCGGGTCTGGCGCGCGAGGGAGAGCTGTTGGCGCTCGGACTGCACCCCCGCCGCGAGCTCGAGGTTGCGGCGCGAGAGCCGCAGCGCGCGTCGCGTGTGCTCGAACGCGGCCGCGCGGCGCCCGCTCCTCGTCTCGATGTCCGCCAGGCCGGCCAGCACCCCCCCGAACGCCGGGTGTTCGGTCCCGACTGCGGCCTCCATGCGGCGTAGGGACTCCTCCATCCAACGCAGCGCTTCGTCCAGCTCGTCCCGCGCGAGGGCGATGCGCGCGAGGGTCACAAAGGGGCCGACCAGGCGTGGGTGGACCGCCTCGCCGATCTCACGCGCGTAGCGCACCGCGCGCTCGGCGCTCGCTTGCGCCTGGTCGAGGTCGCCCGCGCGTAGGAAGAGCGCCGCCTGTGTGTCGAGCGCGACGACCGACATGCGTCCGTGCGCCATGCCCTCCGCCTCGAGCACAGTGCGCGCGCGCTCGACGTGCTCGGCAGCGTCCTCCCACTGACCGACCATCGCCAGTAGCGACGCCAGGTTGGTCTGCATCGCCCCCCACAGATAGCTGCCGCGCCCGAAGCTCTGTTCGGCGAGCTGCAGGGCTCGGCGCTCCAGAACGATGGCGCGCTCGATGTCGCCGAGGGCCATCGCCTGCATCGCCAAGGTGTTGAGCAGACCGGTATCGTCGCCGCCGCGGTGGCTGCGCACGTTCTCGGCAGCCTCACGCATGCACTCCTCCGCGCGCACGGGGTCGCCGCGAACCAGGTAGAGCGTGCCCAGGTTTGCGAGGGGGCCGGCCAGACGGGGGCGCCACGCGGGCGGACCCGCGCGCAGGATCTCGACGGACTCGAGCAGGAGCTCCTCCGCCTCGTCCCGCCGCCCCTGCAACAAGAGCGACTTGCCCACGAGGTTCAGGGCACCCGCCGTGTCTTCGTGTGCGTCACCGTGGCTCCGGCGCTGGACCTCCAAGAGCCTTCGCGCGACCGCCTCCGCTTCGACCGGTCGCTCCGCAAACTCGAGGGTGCGTTGCAAGCTCTCGAGCGCGATCGCGTAGCCCGGCGACTCCTCGCCCGCGAGCTCTCGCAGCAGCTCGGCCGAGCGGCGTGCCAAGGGGATCGCCTGCACGTGCTGGCCCGTGAACGTCCACATCTGGGCTACGTTGTGCAAGCTCTGGGCGAACTGGGGGTCATCGACGCCGACCGTCGCCTCGCGGATCTCGAGCGCGCGCAGGTGGAAGTCGCGCGACTCGAGCAGCTCCATCCGCTGCCGGTGGAGCAACCCGAGATCGCTGCACGCTTCGGCCACCTGGGGATGGCCAGGCCCGAGGACATGCTCCCGCGCCGCCAGCTGCTCCATGACGAGGGGGATCCCGTCGTCGGCGCGCTTGGCGTCGAAATGGCGCCGAATAGCGGGCTGCAGAGCCTCGGACGCGAACAGGCGCTCGCGCGCCTCGGGCGCGGCCGCCTCGATGCGGTCGACGTCGGCCAGCTCGACCTCGATCCGCGCCAGCTCGTACGTCGGCCGCTCGAGGGCCGCGCCGATCTCGAGCGCGATCTCGAGGTAGTCGCGGGCCGCATCGTACTCGCCGATGTGCCAGAAGACCTGCGCCAACGTGTGGTGCGTGCCGGCGACGTCCCAGTGCAGGTCGCCCAGCAGCGCGACCTCCTCCACCAGCATCTGCTGCGCGGGTTCGAGCGCGCGCTTCCACTCCCCAGCCTTCATCAGCGCGTTCGTCTTTTCCCACAGGCGCCCCACCTCTTGCTCGGCCGCACTTCGCCCGTCCTGGGCGAGGCCCGAGGAGATGCAGACGAGAGCACCGAGGACGACCGAGCGGGGCTTCATGCGCCCCATCCTAGTCGTTCACTCGATGCCGGGCGGAGTGACCTCGCGCACGAAGAGCAATGCGTCGGTCAAGCGCCGCAGGAATCCGTGCGCCACGCCGCGGTTGTCAGTCGCCATGGTTCAGCGCCACGTTGACGCTCGTTCCGTAGTGGTCCGCGCCGATCAGGTCGAGGCGGCCGTCGCCGTTCACAGGACCGCCGTGCCCGGGAAGGGTCCCACGACGTGCAGTCTATCCTGCCCCGAAGTCCATTACGGAGTAGCGCTGACGCGGACGGAGATCAGATGCCGTCGCGGGCGAGGGAGCGACGCCAGCTGCGGGTGAAGCTCGGGGCCCCGCTGCGCTGCGCTCCCTCCCAGGCTTCCAGCTCCGTCTCCAGGTGCAGCTCCTGCTCGTCCGCGCTGACCCGCGTGCGCGTCTCGAGGTGCACGCCCCAGGCGCCGCGCCGCAGGACGACCACATGCCGCAGGTCGACCCGCGCGGAGAGGGGGTCACCGTCGACGATCGTGAAGCGCTCACGCATGCCGTGGCCGTGCTCGAGTCCGATCTCGTCCAGGCGCGTACACGCAGGCTCGCCGTCGACCAGGTCCATCGTGATCGTCAGGGTGACCTCTCCGTTCGTCACGTCGCGGGTGATCGTGCGCTCGATCACGCCGGGGTCGATGTCGGTGTGCGGCGCCGGCGGACCCGACTCGGGGGGATCGAAGGGGCGCAGGTCCGCGTCCTCGGCTGCGGGCGGCCGCACGGGGAGGGTGAGGCCGCTCGCGGCCGGATAGACGCCGAGCCGCACCGGCTCGGGGGAGGGCCAGACGATGGGCCAGTAGCTGTTCGAGAGGGCCAGGCGCAGGCGGTGGCCGGAGGCGAAGGAGTGGGCCACGTCGTTGAGCTCGAGGCGCACCGTGTACTGGCGCCCGGGCTCGAGGGCCTGCGGCTGTTCGTGACCGTCCCGGTGGGTCAGGTTCAGGACGCCGTAGGTGACGCGCGTCGAGGAGCCATCGGGAGCGACGTCGTTCAGGCGCGCGACCACGAACGCCAGCGGGCGGTCCGAGGTCAAGGTCAGGGTGAGGGCCGGCGCGCCCAGGATCTCGAACGACTCCTCGAGCGGCGCGGAGTCGAAGACCAGCGACTTGGCGTCGTCCTCGCGCTGGTCACGGGGCATCTCGCCGCGCAGACCAAAGGCGCACCAGCTCCCCGCGGCCAGGCCGGTCGACTGCGGCGAGCACAGGTCGAGACACTCCGCCTCCTGCGCTCCGCCGCTTCCGCCGCCGGCGGTCAGCGTGCCGCGCCCCAAGGACCACGGCTCGGGCTCGATGCGTGCCGAGGGCCACGTGCGCTCCCCGACCCAGCGTCCGGCCCGGGTCGTGTAGTGCGCGCGCGGTGTCTCCCCGGCCTGCATCCAGACACGGTAGGCCGGCTCGTCGTCCAGAACGCCGGACACACCCTTCAGGTGCAGGTCCCACCAGCGCAGGGCCTCCTGCAGGAAGCCGATCGCCGGTCCCGGGACGCCGTCGTGGGGATAGAGGTGGGCCCAGGGGCCGATCAGGCCTCGGGTAGGCACGTCGAGACTGGCGAGCAGGCGCGGCACCGCGTTCGAGTAGGCGTCCGCCCACCCGCCGACGGCGAAGACCGGACAGCGGATGGCTGCATAGTCCTCGCACACCGAGCCGCGCTTCCAGTACGCGTCGCGGCGCTGGTGGCGCAGCCAGGTCTCGGCGAAGCTCGGCTCGCTCGCCAGGCGCTCGAGCCAGGCGCTGCGCCAGTCGTCGCGCAGCTCGGGGTCCGGCGGCTGGGCGCCGAGGGTGAACATGACCGCGGCCCAGGTGACGTTCTCGACCAGGAGGCAGCCGCCCATGTAGTGCACGTCGTCGGCATAGCGGTCGTCGCTGGCGCAGACCGAGAGCACCGCGCAGAGCTCGGGCGGTCGCATCGCCGCCACCTGCAACGCGTTGAAGCCGCCCCAGGACTTCCCCATCATCCCGAGCTTGCCGTCGCACCAGGGCTGGCGCGCGATCCAGGCAAGGACGTCGCAAATATCGTGCAGCTCGACCTCGGAGTACTCGTCGAGCAAGAGCCCTTCGGAGTCCCCCGAGCCACGCACGTCGAGGCGCACGGCGGCGTAGCCGTGGCCCGCGAACCAGTGGTGCATCGGCTCGTCGCGCAGACGCGTCCCGTCGCGCTTGCGGTACGGGATCGCCTCGAGCAGCGCGGGCACCGGCGCGCTCTGCGCCCCGGCGGGCAGCCACAGGCGCGCCGAGAGGCGGCACCCGTCCCGCATCGGGATCCACTCGTGCTCGACGCGGCGCACCTCGTGCGGGAAGCGGGTTCGGACCTTCAAGGCCAGGAGTCTACCCCGCGCCCCCGCCGCGCTCCTGCTACCATCCGCCCGTGTCCAGGAAGCGTGTTCTGATCGTCTTTTCGACCGGCTGGGACGCGCGCCAGCTCGAAGCGTGTCGCGCCGCGTGGGAGCCGCGCTTCGAGCTGCACTGGGCCGAGCCCAGCGACGCCGACTGCCCGTGGAGTCTGGACGTCGCGGACTGGGTCGAGCGCACGGCCGACGTCTGGCGCGGCCGCGTCGACGGGATCCTCAGCTCCAGCGACTATCCCGGAGCGACCCTCGCGGCGGCCCTGGCCCGGGCCCTCGAGCTCCCCGGCCCGGACCCGGCAGCGATCCTCGCGAGCTCGCACAAGTACGTCTCGCGCCAGATCCAGGAGCGCGTCGTACCCGAGGCCGTGCCGTCCTTCGACCTGGTCGATCCGCTGCACCCCGAGCGCACGCCGTCCACCGGCTTCCCGTGCTTCGTCAAGCCCGTCAAGGGTGCCTTCTCGCTCCTGGCCCGGCGCATCGAGGACGCTGCCGAGCTGCGTGACTTCCTGGCCCGTCCGGCCGTGGCGGAGTTCCTCGCCGAGTGGATGCCGATCTTCAACCAGTGCCTGCAGCGTTACTCGGAGATCCGCATCGACGGCAAGCACTTCCTGGCCGAGGGCCTCCTGACCGGGGAGCAGGTGACCGTCGAAGGCTATTGCCTCGACGGCGAGGTCGAGATCCTCGGTGTCGTCGACTCGCACATGCATCCGGGGACGCGAAGCTTCGCGCGCTTCGACTACCCCTCGGGCCTCGACGAGGCGCTGCGCGAGCGCATGCGCGACGTCGCCCGGCGCCTGATCCCGGCCCTCGGCCTGGAGCGCTGCATGTTCAACATCGAACTGGTCCACGACGCGGCGCGCGACGCCATCGCCGTGGTCGAGGTCAACCCGCGCCTGTGCGGTCAGTTCGGCGACCTCTACCAGCTGGTCCACGGCGTGAACGGCTACGAGGTCGCGCTGGACCTGGCCAGCGGCGGGCGGCCGACTCTCGAGCGCGGGGCCGGCCCCGCGCGCGTGTCGGCCAGCTTCCCCGAGCGCATCTTCCGCCCCTCGCGTGTCGTCCAGGCCCCGGACCAGGCACGCGTGCGCGCGGTCGAAGCGCGCTTCCCCGGCACCCACATCTGGCCCGAGTGCGCGACCGGCGACCGCTTCACCGACTTCGAGCGCGGCGAGGACGGTGCGAGCGCGCGCTACGCCGTGATCAACACGGGCGCCGACTCGCGCGAGGCCCTGTTCGAGCGTATCGCGGCCATCCGCAGCGCCCTCGACTACCGCTTCGAGCCCCTCGACTAGCGTGGGGCCTTGGCCCCTGGTCGACTTTCTCGCTCCGGAATATCCCCCGCCCGGGGCCGCAAGGACCCTTCCCATGCTGCACGCCCTCATCGTCTTCGCCCTGATCGCTCCGACCTCCGAACTCCCCGACAGTGCGGACGCGCGTCGCAAGGCGGTCGAGGAGGCCCTCTGCTCGAGCCCCTGGGTCGCCGGGCACACCTTCGACATCCTCGAACGCATGGACGCCCTCAACGTCCCCGGCGCCGGCATCGCGGTGATCCACGGGGGTCGCATCGACTGGGCCGCCGGGTACGGCGTGCGCGACGCGCGCTCGGGCGAGCCGGTCACGCTGGACACTCTGTTCCAGGCCGCGTCCATCTCGAAGTCGGTCTCGGCTCTGTGCGCCCTGCGCCTGGCCCAGGAGGGGCGGCTCGACCTCGACGCGCCGATCAACGACGTGCTCGAGTCCTGGCAGCTCCCCGACGACGGCTTCGAGGGCGCCGTGACCGCGCGCCTCATCCTGAGCCACACGGCCGGCCTGGGCGTCCACGGCTTCCCCGGCTACGGCACCTACGAACCGGCCGCTTCGGTGGTCGAGGTGCTCGACGGCAAGGGACGTGCGAACACGTCCGCGGTGCGCCGCATCCAACCCGTCGGTCAGGGCGTGCGCTACTCGGGCGGAGGCAGCACGATCCTGCAGCTGGCCCTGATGGACACGGCGGGCACGGACTTCGCGACACTGACCCATGCCCTGGCCCTCGCGCCCATGGGGATGGAGCGCAGCACGTACGCCCAGCCCCTGGACGTCGAGCGCTGGCCCGACCACAGCTCGGCTCACACCCGGGACGGGCGCGTGGCCGTCGGTGGCTTCCACGTCTATCCCGAGCAGCACGCGGCGGGCTTGTGGACGACGCCGAGTGACATCGCGCGCTTCGCCCTGGAGCTCCAGGCTGCCCTGGCCGGGGACGGGGAGCGCGTGCTCACGGGCGAGTGGGCGCGCACGATGCTCGAGCCCCAGGCCGACAACGCGGCCCTCGGTCTGTTCATCGAGGAACACGCAGGTCAGTCGTGGTTCACCCACGGCGGCTCCAACCACGGCTTCAAGTGCGACTTCCGCGCGAGCTTCGCGGGCGGTCGCGGCCTGGCCGTGATGACCAACGGGGACCAGGGCAGCGAGCTGGCGAACGAGATCCTGCGCGCGGTCGCCTCGGTCTACGGCTGGCCCGGGTTCGTCGAGGACCCCTTGCCCGCGGGCGAGCCCGCGGCTGAGCTCGCGGCCTACCTGGGCCGCTACGGCGTGGGTCCCGACGAGGTCGCCTTCGTGCGCGAGTTCGGGGGCGGGCTCAGCCTGCAGCGCTATCCGTCCCCGCAGCGCCGCCTGGTGCCCCTCGGTGGCCACACGTTCCTGGTCCACGGGACCGACCAGCGCTTGACCTTCGAGGACGTGGGCGAGGGCGGCGCGGCGCTCCTGCGCGTGGGCGGAGTGCGTGCGACGCGCCTGGATGACTACGAGCGCTGGCCCATCGACGACCTGCTCCAGGGCGATTTCGAGCAGGCGACGAGCGTGTACGCGGACGTGTACGCAGCGAACCCCACGGACCCCATGGTCGATGTCGAGCGCTTGATGCAGCTGCAGGCGAGCCTGTGGAACGAGGGCCGACTCGACGCGGGCCTGGCCATCGCGCAGCTCATGGTCGAGCTCCTCCCGACGCACCCCGGGGCCTGGGAGAACCTGGGCCAGCTGCGCGCGTCGAACGGGGAGCGCGAGGCGGCGATCGCGGCCTACAGCGAGTGTCTCGCGCGCTGCTCCGATGACGCGCCGATCGACACGGGGACGCGCGCCTACCTCGAGCGACTGGCGAGCTCGATGCTCCTCGCCCTCGAGTAGTCGAGCGTAGCCGGCAGCGACGAGGTGCAGGCGCTGCGCGCAGATCCCTAAGTCAATCCGCGATGACTCTGGCGGGACGGACGCCGACGGAGTCGTCGCGGAACAAATGCGACTCTTCGAACACGTGGAGCGCGCCGGCTGTGGCGGCTCTTCGACCGTGGCCGGCGTCAGCAGGAGAGCCGTGCGTGAGCGCGCACTCGCTCTCTCCTTGCCGAAGAA
>JAJFFA010000056.1 GCA_021776885.1 Planctomycetota bacterium | reverse complement strand
GTTTCCTCAGCGCTGCGCAGCGCAGCTCTCCGGAGCGCGAGCTCTACCGCGCGAACCTTGCCTCCGTCGGCGCGCCGCCGGAGGGCGGACGCCCCGCCGTCGCCGCAGAGGGTTCGGGCGGCGTGACCAGCGTCGGCCACTGGGTGATCCAGGCCCTGTCCCACTGTGAAGAGATCGCCTCCTTCCGCGGCAAGCGCGTGCTCGAGATCGGCGGCGCGCTCCCCGAGGCTGCCGTCTGCGCCCTGAAGGCGAAGAGCTGGACCTCCGTCGATCCCATGGCCGCGCCCAGCGCGGGCCGCTTCCACTCAGTGCTCGACGTCAGCGCCGAGGACCTCCCGCTGCCCGACGACTCGATCGACGTCGCCTTCTCCTCGTGCGCCTTCGAGCACATCCACGGCCTCGACCGGGTGCTGGGCGAGATCGAGCGCGTGCTGCGCCCCGGCGGCCTGCTCTTCACCGAGTTCTCGCCCATCTGGAGCTCGGCCCACGGCCACCACACCTGGGTCCTCGGCGCCGATGGGGACACGCCGCTCCTGACCTTCGAGGATGGCGTGCTGCCGCCCTGGTCGCACCTGCTCTGGGGGCCGGAGGAGCTGCGCGCCTTCGTCGAGCCGACCCACGGCGCCGACATCGCCAGCAGGGCCGCGCGCGGCGCCTACGGACACCCGCACATCAACCGCCTGTTCGAGGACGACTACTACCGCATCTTCGACGCGAGCGGCCTGGTCATCCAGCGCCTCGAGCACGTCTTCGCCGACCCGGCGCCCTCGGAGCCCATGCAGGCCGCGCTCGAGGCCGCCCACCCCGGCCGCACGAACTTCCGCGCCCAGGGCTTCCGTCTCCTGGCTTCCAAGCCCGCGCCTCAGACGCCCCGCGCGTAGGCGCTCGCCATGGCTTCGCCCAGGGCGCGGAACTCGTCGCCCCGCGGCGAACTCTGACGCCAGGCCAGCCCCACGGCGCGCGAGGGACCGTCCGCACCGAAGGGCACCGTGCGCAAGCCGGGTACGGCCGCAGCCTCGCGCTCGATGGCCAGCTCGGGGAGCAGTGTGATCCCCAGCCCCCCCGCGACCATCTGCGTGATCGTGCCCAGGCTGGAGCCGCGGAAGCCCCCCATCTCGCGGGCGTCCGCCGAGTCGCACAGCGCCAGGGCCTGGTCCCGCAGGCAGTGCCCTTCCTCGAGCAGCAGGATGTCGCGCCCCTTCAGGTCCGCGAGGCTCGCGTCCTGCGGGCGGTCCAGCTCGTCCCCCTCGGGGACGGCCAGCACGAAGGGGTCCGAGAAGAGCGGCAGCGTCACCACGGGCCCGAGTTCGAGATCGATCGCCAGCAACAGGAGATCGAGTCGGCCCTCTGCGAGCTGCTCGAGCAGGCGCGCCGTCGTGTCTTCGCGCAGGAACAGCCGCAGCTCCGGGCACGACCTGGAGACGGACGGCAGGACCTTCGGGAGCAGGTAGGGCCCGATCGTGGGGATGACCCCGAGGCGCAGGGGCCCGGTCAGGGGCGCGCCGAAGGACTTCGCCAGCTGACCGAAGCGGTCACAACACGCCAGCGTCTCCTGCGCCCCCGCAAGCAGGGCTTCGCCGGCCGCCGTGGGCCGCACACCGCGGCGGTCGCGCTCGAAGAGCTTGACCCCCAGGGTGGCCTCCAGCTGGGCGATCTGAGCCGAGAGCGAAGGCTGGCTCACGAAGCACGACTCCGCGGCCTTGCTGAAGCTCAGCCGTTCCGCGACGGCCACGAAGTACTCGAGCTGGCGCAGCGTGGGACGTTCCATCGCTCCGATTGTAGTCGCCGAGACCCCCGCGGGAGAGATCCTCGCGGGGGTCCGGCGGGTTCCCCAGGATCAGAGATCGAATCGATCGAGCTCCATGACCTTGGCCCACGCCGCCGCGAAGTCCTGCACGAACCGCGGCCGAGCGTCGTCGCTGGCGTAGACCTCCGCGATGGCCCGCAGCTGTGAGTTCGAGCCGAACAACAGGTCGACACCGGTGGCGGTCCACTTCAGCTCCCCCGTGCCACGGTCTCGCCCTTCGTAGTGGGGCCCGGCGCTGGATTTCTTCCAGACCGTGCCCATGTCCAGCAGGTTCACGAAGAAGTCGTTGGTCAGAACCCCTGGCTGCTGGGTGAGGATGCCGTGGCGTGAGTCGTCGTAGTTGGCGCCCAGGGCCCGCATTCCACCGATGAGGACGGTCATTTCCGGCGCGCTGAGGGTCAGCTGGTTCGCACGATCGACGAGCGACTCCTCTGACCTGCGGCCGCGTTCGGCTGCGGTGAAGTTACGGAAGCCGTCTGCAGCGGGCTCGAGCACGGCGAAGGAGTCCACGTCCGTCTGTTCGGCCGATGCATCGCTGCGACCCGGAGTGAACCGAACCTGGGCGTCGACACCCGCCTGCTTGGCGGCGGCCTCGATGGCCGCGCCACCACCCAGCACGATCAGGTCCGCCAGGGAGACGCGCTTCGCGCCCGACTGCGAGCCGTTGAAGTCGCTGCGGATGCGCTCCAGAGTCTCGAGGACGCCAGCCAGCTCAGCGGGACGATTCACCTTCCAGTCCTTCTGGGGAGCGAGGCGCAGGCGTGCTCCGTTGGCTCCACCGCGCTTGTCGCTGTCGCGGAACGTCGAAGCCGAGGCCCAGGCCGCCGTGACGAGCTGAGGAATCGAGAGCCCCGAGCCCAGGATCTCCTTCGCGAGGCGCGCGATGTCGGCGTCCTCGATCAGCTCGTGGTCGACCTCGGGCAGCGGGTCTTGCCACAGCTGAGGCGCGGCGACCTCGGCGCCGATCAGACGCGAGACGGGCCCCATGTCGCGGTGCGTCAGCTTGTACCAGGCCCGCGCGAACGCGTCCGCGAAGTCACGCGGGTTGTCATGGAAGCGCTTCGAGATCGGCCCGTAGATCGGGTCCATGCGCAGCGCGAGGTCCGTGGTCAGCATCATCGGAGCGTGGGAGAGCGACGGATCATGAGCATCCGGCACGTTCTCCGGCCCATCCTTCGGGGTCCACTGCCAGGCGCCGGCCGGGCTCTTCGTCAGCTCCCAGTCGTAGCGGTACAGGTTCGAGAGGAAGCCGTTCGACCACTGGGTCGGCGTGGAGGTCCAGGCTCCCTCGAGGCCGCTGGTGATCGTGTCGCCGGCGCGACCGGATCCATAGCTGTTGGTCCAGCCCAGACCCTGCTCCTCGAGGCTGGCGCCCTCGGGCTCGGGTCCGACGTGTCCCTCTGGACTCGCCGCACCATGGGTCTTCCCGAGGGTGTGTCCACCGGCGATGAGTGCGACGGTCTCCTCGTCGTTCATCGCCATGCGGCCGAACGTCTCGCGGATGTCCTTGGCCGCGGCGAGGGGATCGGGCTCGCCGTTCGGACCCTCCGGGTTGACGTAGATCAGGCCCATCTGCACGGCGGCGAGGGGGTTGGCCAGCTCGCGCTCGCCGGAGTAGCGCTCGTCCCCCAGCCACTCGCTCTCGGGGCCCCAGAAGACGTCCATCTGCGGCTCCCAGACATCTTCACGGCCGCCACCGAACCCGAAGGTCTCGAAGCCCATCGACTCGAGCGCGCAGTTGCCGGCGAGGATCATCAGATCGGCCCAGGAAAGCTTGCTCCCATACTTCTGCTTGACGGGCCAGAGCAGCCTGCGGGCCTTGTCGAGGTTGGCGTTGTCGGGCCAGCTGTTGAGTGGTGCGAAGCGCTGCGTGCCGTCGGAGGCACCGCCGCGGCCGTCCGCCACCCGGTACGTGCCGGCACTGTGCCAGGCCATGCGGATGAAGAACGGTCCGTAGTGACCCCAGTCGGCCGGCCACCAGTCCTGGGAGGTCGTCATGACCCCCTCGATGTCCCGCTTCACGGCGGCGAGGTCGAGGCTCGCGAACTCCGCGGCGTAGTCGAAGCCCTGCCCCAGGGGGTTGCCCCGCGGGGAGTTCTGGTGGAGCACACGCAGGTCCAGTTGATTCGGCCACCAGTCCTGATTCGACATCTCGACGTCCTCGGTTTCGTTGTGGGTCCTGCCCGTCACCGGGCACTTGCTGCTCGGGGGCTCTGGAAGGGTCTCGCTGGTGCGGGTGCCGCTGGCCCAGGCCGGGCCTGCGCTGCAGAGCAACGCAAGGACGGCCACGGCGGGGGAAAGGGGGGACATTGAGTTCATGGTCTTCTCCGGGTCTCGGTGCGCTCTGGCCCCTCGTCGATGCGAGCGGCCGAGGCATTAGACTCGACGGCTCGGCGCCGACCTTCCAATCGCAAGCTCCGATGCCCGTGATAGGGCGAACCTATGCCCGGCGTCAGTCGCTCGTTCCCGGCCCCTGGGGGGCCATGGAGGCGGTTCTGAGGCCGCACTCGGTTGCCGCGCGGGGCGCCGAGGACTCGAGAAATCGGGTCCGATTCGCCGGCGCGGAGGGAGCGAAAGACATACACATGGCAGCGGATCGCCCCTCCCGCTCGGCACTAGGATCGAGCCATGCGAACCTTGTGGCTGCGCCTCAGCTTCCTGGCCCTGCTCGTCGTCGCCGCCGCGCCGCCTCGCCCCGACTCGGCGAACGGGGTGGTTCGACGCGCGGGTGGGCTCGTGGCCCTGGTCGGCGCCGACGTGATCGACGGCACGGGGGCCGCAGCGCGGCGCAAGTGCATGCTGCTCTTGCAGGGCGAGCGCATCCTCGCCGTCGGCCCGGAGCTCGAGATTCCCCCCGCGGCCCGCGTCCTGGACCTCACGGGTCACACGATCCTGCCCGGCCTGATCGACATGCACGGGCACCTCTACTCCAACGTCGCCGGCCGTCTCTCGAACCAGCTGCGCCCCTTCGCCCGGCTCTTCCTGGCCGGCGGTGTCACCACGGTCTTCTCGCCCGGGGACTTCGACCCCGAGGCGACCCTGGCCTTCCGCGACGCCCAGCGCGCGGGCGACGAGGTGGGCACACGCATCTTCAGCGCGGGCCCGTACTTCACCAACGCCGGCGCGGCCGATCTCTGGATGAATGGCTTCGCCGACGCAGACGCCGCTCGCGCGCGGCTGCGCGACTGGGCGGACCGCATCGACGGCGTCAAGGTCTACACGGAGCTCACCCGCGCCGAGCTGGCCGCGCTGATCGACGTGGCCGACGAGGAGGGTCTACGGGTCACCGGCCACCTCGGCTCGCTCAGCGCACACGAGGCGATCGACCTGGGCATCGACCGCCTCGAGCACGGCATCTTCGCCATGTCCGAGTTCGGGCGCCCGGACATGTCGAAGGCCTTCGACCCGGCCTTCCTCGCAGGCCTGGCTTCGATCGATTTCGAGCAGGGCCTGGGCGCGAGTCTGATCGAGCGCATCGTCGCCCAGGGCGTCGTCCTGGACCCGACCAGCGTGATCTTCGAGGCGCTCTTCGCGGGCCCCCTCGAGCTGGTCGAGGGCTGGGAGCGCTATCTCTCGCCCCAGGCCGCCCAGGGCGAGGCCGCGCGGCTGCAGGCCTTCGCGAAGCTGCGCTCCCGCAAGCTGTCGAAGGGCACCTCGACGGACACCAGCGCCGCGTTCGCGGAGCTCGCCAGCGCGGTCCTCGACAAGCAGCGTGAGCTCGTGCGCCGCGTGCATGCCGCGGGCGGATCGATCGTCTGCGGCACCGACCCGGTGTTCCCCGAGATCCTGCCGGGCTACGCCCTGCAGCGCGAGGTCGCACTCCTGGTCGAAGCGGGCCTGACCGAGCTCGAGGCCATCCGGGCTTGCACCCTGGAGGCGGCCCGGGCCCTGGGACTCGAGGCCGAACTCGGCAGCATCGCCCCCGGCAAGCTGGCGGATCTGGTCGTCGTCGACGGCGACCCGGGCGCCGAGATCACCGACCTTTCACGCACGAGGTGGGTCTTCCAGGCCGGCACGCGCTACTCCCCCGAGCAGCTGCGCGCTTCGGTCGAAGGTAGCGTGCGTTGAAGGCCATGCAGTAGCCTGACGCCCATGATTCCCTCCACGCTGCGCTCTGTTCTCTTCGGCTTGCTCCCCGCGATCGCCGTGTGCACGTTCCAGGTCCAGGACTCCACGATCCATCAGGACCAGCCGGCGCACGAGACACGAGAGACCTTGAAGAGGCCGGCCATACAGATCCACTATCTCGAGATCGTCACCCCCGAGCTGGACGCGACCTGCGACGCGCTCGAGGAGCTCCACAGCGTCAGCTTCAGCGAGCCCGAGGCCGGGCTCGGCAACGCCCGCACGGCACAGCTCGCGGGCGGCGGGCTGATCGGGGTCCGCGCGCCGCTGCGGGCGGACGAAGCGCCCGTGGTGCGGCCGTACGTACGGGTCGACGACATCGAAGCCGCCGTCGAAGCGGCCCGGGCGGCGGGCGCGGAGATCGCCATCCCACCGATGCCGATCCCCGAGCGCGGCCGCTTCGCCATCTACATCCTGGGCGGCATCGAGCACGGCCTCTGGCAGGAGTAGGCGAGCACTGGCCAGCTTGCCGTCCGCCAGGGCGGGCGACGCCAGCTACAAGCCGCGCTGCTTCGGGAGCCGCGTCGTCTCAGGCGCCTGCGCGGGGCGCGGGCTCGAGGGTGGGTTCCGGCGCTTCTGAGCCGCGAGCGCGGAACTTCAGCTCCTCGACCAGGCAGTAGAGCGTGGGCACGACGAAGATCGTGATCAGTGCGACCGTCATGCCCCCGACGGAGGGGATGGCCATGGGCACCATCACGTCTGCCCCACGCCCTGTGGAGGTCAGGACCGGCAGCAACGCCAGGGTGGTCGTCGCCGTGGTCATCAAGCAGGGGCGGATGCGGCGCTTGCCCGCCTCGACCACGGCCTCGATGATCGCGTGCCTGTCCCGCGGCCTGTCCCTGTCGAAGGTCTGCTTGAGATACGTCGCCATGATGACCCCGTCGTCGGTGGCGATGCCGAAGAGGGCCAGGAAGCCGACCCACACCGCGACGCTCAGGTTGAGCGCCTTCACCTGGAAGAGCTCGCGCAG
>JAJFFA010000550.1 GCA_021776885.1 Planctomycetota bacterium | reverse complement strand
TGGGCGCGGTCAGCTTCGTCGCGCGGCGACTGCCCGAGCGCTACCTCGAGCTGGCCGGCAAGCACCTCGACGCGACCCGGCCGGAGCCCGCCGCCGACGCCCTCCCGCCGCGCCTCTCGCGGCGCGGGGAGCGCATCGCCGCCATGTCCCTGGGCCGCGACCCCCTCGAGCCAGCGCTCTTCGCCCCGGGGCTGAGCGCCCTCGACCTGTTCCCCTGGCCGCTGTGGAAGAAGCTCGTGGCGCGCCGCGCGGAGAGTGCGGATCCCGCGCTCTTCGGCTTCGGCGACCCCCAGGGCGCGCTCCCCCTGCGCGAGGCCATCGCCGAGTACCTGGCCACCGCGCGCGGGGTGCGGGCGCAGGCGGACGACGTGCTGATCCTGTCGGCGTCGCAGCAGGCGCTCGATCTCGTGGCGCGGGTGGTGCTCGACCCCGGCGACGCCGCCTGGGTCGAGGAACCAGGGTATCTGGGGGCGCGCGCCGCCCTGGCGGGGGCGGGGGCGCGCCTGGTCCCCGTGCCGGTGGACGCCGCGGGGCTGCAGGTCGCCCGCGGGCGGGCCCTGGCCGAGGGCGCGCGGGTCGTGCATGTCACGCCTTCCCATCAATACCCCCTGGGGATGGCCATGCCCCTCGAGCGGCGGCTCGAGCTCCTGGCCTGGGCGCGGGAGAGCGGCGGCTTCGTGGTCGAGGACGACTACGACAGCGAGTACCGCTACCGCGGCCGCCCCATCCCCGCCCTGCAGGGGCTGGATGACACCGGGCACGTGATCTACGTCGGGACGTTCACCAAGGTGCTCTTCCCCGGGCTACGCCTCGCCTACCTGGTCGCCCCGCGGGCCCTGATGCCGGCCCTGGTCGCCGCGCGGCGCCAGGTCGACGGCCACAGCCCGAACTTCACCCAGGCGGTGGTGCACGACTTCCTGCGCCACGGACACTTCGCCGCCCACCTGCGCCGCATGCGCCTGGCCTACGAGGAGCGCCAGCGGGTCCTGCGCGAGAGCCTGCTGGAGGCGAGCGGCGGCGAGGTGCGCCTGGAGCGGGCGGTGACGGGGATGCACCTGGTGCTCGAGCTGGATGCGGACGTCGACGACGTGGCCCTGTCCCAGGCGGCCCGGGGCGTGGGCATCGACGCCCCGCCCCTCTCGGGCTACTACCTCGGTCCGCCCCTGCGGCGGGGCCTGGTGCTGGGCTACACCGGCTCCACCCCGGAGGAGCTCGCGGACGGAGCCCGGCGCCTGGCGCGCCTGCTGAGGTCGGGCTAGGGCCGGGGCCAGGCCCGAGCCAGGCGTCGGCCAGGCCCGCCAATGGGGGTCGTGGGGTAGAGTGATGAGGGTTCCCCTTCCGCTCTCAGCCCCCGAAATCCATGCGTATCCCCCTCACAGCACTGCTCTCCCTATCCCTCCTGTCCGCCCAGGACGGGGACGTGGGTGTCGTCCACGCCCCCCTGGTTCCCCCCAGCGATAGCTCCGAGGTCGAGGCCCTCGACCCCCCGGTAGGGACGTCGACCCCGGGTGAGGCCACCGACCCCGCGCGCCACGGCCCGAGCTACGTCGAGTCGATGCAGGCCGCGATCGAGCGCGAGGCGACCCGCGAGAAGGAGCCCGAGGGCTACGTGCACCGCATGCGCAACGGCGCCCGCGGCACCTGGACCGTGCCGTCGCGCAAGAGCACGCGCCGCGCCCTGTCGGGCGAGCACTACGCCACCAACAAGTGGGGCGACACGAACATGGGCCTCGCCTTCGGTGCACCCGTCGACCTGGTCGGCGTGTGGGTCGCGGGCCAGGCCGAGCAGCCCGTCTGGACCAGCGGCCTGGTCGTGGTCGGCTTCCGTGATGGCGTCGAGGTGGCGCGCACGCCGCTGTTCGAGGAGATCGGCGCCGACTACGCGTGGTTCCCGATCGACCTCGAGGGCGTGGACCGGGTCGAGTTCCAGGCGCGGGCCGTGCACCTGGGTGCCGGCTTCTATGCCCTCGACGACCTGACCTTCGAGCGCGCGGGCGAGCGCGTCGTGCTGACCTTCGACGACCTCGGCTGGCAGGAGCCGCTGAGCGGGTCGGACTACGGCGGAATCGCCTGGGAAGAGGGCAGCGGCGACTTCGAGCAGGACAGCTACGCCATCGTGCGTGCGCCCCTCTCCCCCCCCGGCAACCCGGACGCTGCCGACGACGACGAGACCGGTGGCGAGACGCTCCTGGGCGGCAACGGCACCCTGCCTAGCGTCGGCACCAGCTTCGTCGGTCCGCGCATCGCCGACAACGGCGCTGGCTGGCTGCCCCCGGACACCCACGGTGCGGCCGGCTCCGCGCACTTCGTCTCGGTGGTCAACCAGCACATGTCGGTCTACGACAAGGCCACCGGCGTGCGCCTGGTGAACATCTCGCTGCAGTCGTTCTTCAGCACCGGCGGCAGCGCCGGTGACCCGCGCGTCTCCTACGACCACTTCGAGGGTCGCTGGGTCGTGATCGCGTCGAACTTCACCAGCGGCTCGCCCGCCGGCTGCTTCCTGGCCTACTCCCTGACGGACGACGCCACGGGCCAGTGGTTCAAGACCTTCGTCGCCATGGACGGTGGCAGCGACTCGGGTCGCTGGTGCGACTACCCGCTGATGGGCCTCGACTCCAACGGCATCTACCTGGCGGGCTACATGGTCGGCGGCAGCAACCGCATGAGCCTCTTCGCCATCGACAAGGCGCCCCTGCTCGGCAACCCGCCGGCCCTGGGCACCGTGTCGGCCTGGCGCGAGCTGCCCTGGGAGGGCGCGATCCAGCCCTGCGTGACCTACGGCACCCCCGCCGGCTGCTACGCCGTCTCGCGTCGCAGCTCCACCGGCCTGCGCCTGCGCGTCATCAACCCGCCCCTCGCCGCCCCGACCCTGACCGAGCTCGGCACCGTGGTCGTGCCCCTGGGCAGCGACCCGCCCTCGGCTCCGGCCCTGGGCAGTACGGTCAACCTGTCCACCGTGGGTACGCGCCTGATGAACGCCGTCTACCGCAACGGTTCGGTCTGGACCGGGCACACGATCGCCAAGGGCATGCGTGCCGCCTGTCGCTGGTACGAGCTCGACACGGCCACGGTGACGGCCACCCAGGTCGGCACGGTCAAGGATGACGAGCTCTTCTACTTCTTCCCCGGTATCAGCGTGAACGCCAACGGCGACGCCGTCCTGGGCTTCACGGCCTCGAGTGCGAACATGTACGCCGGCGCGTACTACACCGGACGTCTGGCGACGGATCAGCTGAACCACATGGCCGTCCCCGTCTCCTACAAGGACGGCGCGGGTCCCTACAACTCGACCCAGAGCGGCACGAACCGCTGGGGTGACTACAGCGTCTCCTCCGTCGATCCGGACAACGACCTGTCGATCTGGACCATCCAGGAGTACGCCCGGGTCAACAACCAATGGGGCACGTACATCGCCGAGCTCGAGTTCCCCACGGGCTGCACGGGCAGCGCCCAGAACTACTGCACGGGTGGCCTGCACTCCGGCGGCCAGACGGCGTCCATGTCCCAGTCGGGCAGCCGCTCGATCGCGGTCAACGCCTTCAGCCTCGAAGTCTCGGACGCCCCGGCCAACAAGACCGGCATCTTCTTCTACGGTCCGAACCAGGTGCAGACGCCCTTCGGCGACGGCTTCCGCTGCGTCGGCGGCTCGACCTTCCGGCTCAACCCCCTGATCCAGACCGACGCCCTGGGCGGCGCCGCGCGCCAGGTCGACTTCAGCCTGCCCCCGGCCAACGCCGGCAACAGCCAGATCAGCGCGAACAGCACCTGGAACTTCCAGTTCTGGTTCCGCGACCCGATGGGCCCCCTGGGCAACGGCTTCAACCTCTCGGACGGCCTCTCGGTCACCTTCTGCCCGTGAACGCGGCGGCCCCTGCGGGGCCTCCAGGCTGAGCCCCCTCGCGCCCGGTCCTCACTCGAGGGCCGGGCGCCGTTCGTTCGACGCCGGTGGCTCGCCGCCCTCGAACGCCAGTACGTCGTTCAGGTGCTCGCGCAGCTCGTCCGTGTCGGCGAAGGGCAGGAGGGCGCTGGCCAGGGAGGCGGGGAAGGGCGCTGCGACCCAGGTGCCCGCGCGCAGGGCCTTGCAGGCCACCTCCTGCGTCCCGCGGGCGACCAGCTCGTCGGGGCGATCGGCGTGGGCGTACTCGAAGGCCAGGGTCATGCGTCCGCCGCGGAAGCGCTCGAGGCGCATCCGGACCAGGACCTCGTCCAGGGCCGTGAAGCCCCACTCGCCGATGTACTCGCACGAGCAGTTGCGCGTGAAGAAGGCCACCTCGCGGCGCATCAGGCGCTCGACCGAGTCCCGCGCGTGCTCCGACAGGAAGCGCTCGCGGCAGGTTCCCTGCCACTCGATGTAGCTTGCGAAGTAGACGTTGCCGACCAGGCTCGTCTCGGCGAAGCCCACAGCATGGCGGTACTCGTAGGGCGGCATGCGGTCGTCTATCGAAGCGGCGCGGACGCGGACTTGGACGCTCTGTGGTCGGCAAACCCAGCGAGCTCCAGGAACCATAGGTAGAGCGCTCGCCCGGCGCAAACGATCGAGAGGCCGAAGAACAGGCCGAAGACCACGTGCAGCGTCATGAGTGTCCCGTAGCAGGCGGCGACCGCCAGGCCGAAGGCGACCTGGGCCCAGGGGCGGACGGGCGTCGTCGCGGGGTCCGTCACCATGTAGAAGGTGAAGAGCAGGAAGGCCACGCCAGTCATCGGCATCCAGGTCGCAGCTAGGGGGGCGCCGAAGATCAGGTGGCGCAGGAAGCCCTGGGCCAGGAAGCCGAGCAGCCAGGCCGTGATCAGGGGCAGGCGCTTCGTGTACAGCCCATTGAGCGTGCTGCCGCTGACCACGATCAGCGCGGGCAGGGCCCAGTCGCCGAGCGACCCGAGCTCTTCGGTGAACATGTAGGGCGGCGCGATCCCCACCCAGGGGAAGGCGAGCAGGCAGAGGGTGATGCCGAAGTTCGACGGGTTGAAGACGTGCCGCGTGCCCCTACCGACGCGAGCCCGCAACACCGCCTTGGAGCCGATGGCCGCCGCGCTGGCGAAGACCACCGGACCCAGGGCGCTGCCCGAATAGAGCAGCATCGCCACGGCCAGACCCGAGATGTGGGCGGGCAAGAGGAAGTCGATCAGGGAGACCCGGCTGCTCCAGGCGGGGGCTCGACCCCGGGCGCGGGCGTCGACCAGCTCGAGCAAGAGCTCCATGGCGTAGGCCGTCCCCACGGCAGCCAGGGGATGCGACCAGGCCTGCTCGAAGCCGAGCCAGGTGTGGCCCAGCACGGTCAGCACGCTGATCGCGAAAGCGAAGCGCCGCAGCCCGCCCAGGCGCGTGTTCGAGCGCCAGCGGTCCGTCGCGGGGGCGGACGTGGCGCCCGTGGCGCCCTGGGGCGCGGGGCTCAGCGCTCGACCCACAGCTCGCCCTCCCCGCGCCCCAGGATCACGGTATGCCAGCCGGGCTCGAGGGCCAGGCTG
>JAJFFA010000549.1 GCA_021776885.1 Planctomycetota bacterium | reverse complement strand
GACGCCTTCTGGCGCACCCTCGACGCCGTCTACCCGCGCACCCTGTCCCTGTGCCTGGCCCACCCCGTGCTGCTCCTGGCCCTGGTCGGGGGGACGTCCTACCTGGCCTACACGCGCGTCGGCAACCTGGGTATCGAGCTGCTGCCCGAGATCCACCAGGGCGAGTTCACCGTGCACCTGGGCCTCTCCGTGGGCACGCCGATCGAGCGCTCGGATCGCGTCTTCTCGGAGCTCGACCGCGAGGTGCGGGCGATGGAGGGCGTGCAGGTCACCGCGCTGACGGTCGGCGTGGAGGAAGACACCTTGACGCGCGAGATCGAGGGCGACCACACCGCGCGCCTGACCGTGCGCCTGGTCCCCGAAGCCTCCGACGTCGAGAGCGAGCTGGCCGTGGTCGAGCGCGTACGCGGCCTGGTCGAGGCGCGCCCCGAGATCCGGACCGTGGACATCTCGCGTCCCACGCCCTTCGCCCTCGACTCCCCCATCGCTGTGGAGGTGCGCGGCCACGACCTCGAGGTCCTGAACGAGATCGCCGAGAACGTGCGCGAGCGCATCACGCTGATCCCGGGCCTGACGGACATCCGCACCACGGTGCGCCCGGGTCACCCGGAGGCGCGGGTCACCTTCGACCGCGACAAGACCCTCGAGTACGGCCTCGACCTGGCCACCGTCTCGAACTTCGTGCGCGACCACGTGCTGGGCACCGTCAGCACGCGCTTCGTCGAGGGCGACGACCGCATCGACATCCGCGTGCGCGGCGACGAGAACATTCTGGCCAGCATCGACGACGTCTACGACATGGTCGTCAACCCCACCTCGCCGCGGCCCGTGCCGCTGCGCTCGGTGGCGGAGATCCGCGAGGTGCGCGGACCGGCCGAGATCCGGCGGATCGGCAACAGCCGCGCCGTCCTGGTGACCGCAGCCAGCACCGGCCTGGACCTGGGCGGCCTGACGGCGAGTATCGAAGAGGCCCTGGCCAGCCTGGTCACCCCCGAGGATGTGCGCGTGGAGATGGGCGGCCAGAAGCGCGAGATGGATGCTGGCCTGACCAGCCTGCGCTTCGCGCTCTTGCTGGCGATCTTCCTGGTCTACGTCGTCATGGCGACCCAGTTCGAGTCCCTGATGCAGCCCTTCGTGATCCTCTTCAGCCTGCCCCTGGCCGGCGTCGGAGTGGTCTTCGCCCTCGAGGCCCTCTCGGTCTCGCTCTCGGTCGTGGTCTTCATCGGCTTGATCCTCCTGGCCGGGATCGTGGTCAACAACGCCATCGTGCTCGTCGACCGCATCAACTCGCGACGGGCCGAGGGCTTCGTCCTGCACGACGCGATCCTCGAGGCCGGGCGGGCACGGCTGCGACCGATCCTGATGACCACCGCGACCACCGTCCTGGGCCTCTTGCCCCTGACCGGCTGGCTGGCCGGGGTGCCCTTGATCGGTGGCTTCGGTGCCGGCGAGGGCGCGGAGCTGCGCGCCCCCATGGCGGTGACCGTGATCGCCGGACTGACCACATCGACTCTCCTGACCCTGGTGGTGATCCCGGTCGTCTATCGCGTGCTCTGCTCGCGCTCTTCGATCACGCCGGTCGCCGCCCCCACGAGCGCCCCCCAGGGAGGCACGGCATGAACGACGAGACCAGCACGCAGCGCTCCGGCTTCTTCCGCACGACGGTCGCCCGGCCGGTCGGACTGCTGGTGATCTTCGCCACGCTGATCGTGATCGGCGCGATCTCGTACAGACGCATTCCGCTGCAGATGCTCCCCGGGGGCTTCCAGGCGACGCGCTACGGCGTCTATATCCAGCACCCGCGCTCGTCGGCGGCCGAGAACGAGGAGAAGGTGGCCCAGGTGCTGGAGGACCAGTTCCGCACCCTGCCCGACCTGGACGACGTGTTCTCGCGCTCGTCGGACGACAGTGTCTACCTGCGCGTCTCGTTCAACGGCCAGGCCAACCTGGACCTGGCCAAGGCCGAGCTGCGCGACCGGATCGAGCGCGCGCGACCGCTCCTGCCCGACACCGTCGACCGGATCAACGTCTGGAGCAACGACGACGGCGACCCGCCGATCATGTTCTTCGCGATCCTGATCCCCGAGCGGACCCAGGACATCGACTGGCTGATCGAGAACAAGGTGCAGACGCGGCTCGAGGCGGTGGACGGCGTCAGCCGTGCCCAGGTCTGGGGCATGCTGGCGGACTCGATCCGCATCCTCCTGGACGAGGACAAGGTCAAGGCGGCGCGGCTCGACATCGGGGGTCTGATCCGGCGCCTGTCCAGCGACAACTTCACCCAGCCCCTGGGCGAGGTGACGGATGGTGATCGGCGCTTCCTGTTGCGCTCGGACATGCGCTTCACCGACCTGGCCGAGGTCGAGAACTACCCCATCGGGAACGGCCTGCGCATCGCCGACGTGGCCAGCGTCGAGCGCGTCAAGTCGGTGCGCGAGCGGCTGACGCGCATCGACGGCCAGGACGCCTACTACGGCATGATCCAGAAGGAGGCGTCGGCCAACATCGTCGAGGTCTCCGGCCGCATCCACGACGCCCTGGCCGAGATCCAGGCCGACCCGGCCATGACCGGGCTGGGGATCGAGATCTTCTTCGACCAGGCCAAGTTCATCGAGGGCTCCCTGGACCGCCTGACCGAGACCGCCCTGTTCGGCGGGCTGCTGGCGGTCGGGATCCTGTTCCTGTTCCTGCGCCGCTTCCGCATGACCCTGGTGGTGGCCCTCTCGATCCCCGTCTCGGTCCTGCTGTCCATCGCCTACGAGTACTTCACCGGCGGGTCGTTCAACGTCCTGACCATGACCGGCCTGACCCTGGGTCTGGGCATGCTGGTCGACAACTCGGTCGTCGTGATCGAGAACATCGCGCGCCTGCACCGCGAGGGGCGCTCGCCGCGGGCGGCAGCAGTCGAGGGCGTGCGCGACGTGGGCCTGGCCGTGGCCCTGGCCACCCTGACCACGGTGGTCGTGTTCCTGCCCCTGATCTTCATGAGCGGCCACCCGCAGATGCGCGTGATGCTCATGGCCCTGGGCATCCCCCTGTGCACCTCCCTGATCGCGAGCCTGTTCGTGGCCCTGGTGTTCTTGCCGGTGATCACGGCACGCATCCTGGGCAACCGGCCGGAGTGGGTGCAGCGCATCGCGACGGCGGCCACCCCCGCCGGGAACGCGCCGGTGCTCCTGCTCGCCCAGCTCGTGGCGGGCCTGCGCCTCGTCGTGCACCTGCTCCTGACGGGCCTGTTCTACGCCGCCCGCGGCCTGGTGCGCGTGCTGACGCCCGTGCGCTGGGTGCTGGCCCTGGGGCTCCTGGCCTTGATCGGCTGGCGCGCCCAGGACCTGGCCGGCCTGGCGGGACTGCAGCAGCAGACCGAGGCCTTCGGAGTCGGCGACGGCCTGCTGCTGGATGCCATGGGCCGCGGAGGCAGCGCCATGCTCCTGGCCGTGATCGGGATCGGTCTCCTGGTCTTCGGGCTGCCGCGCTGGCGCCGGCGCGCCACGGCCCCCCCGGCCAGGCCCGCGAGCTTCGCCCCCGCGGGCGCGTCGGTCCTCGAGTGGCTACAGAACGGTAGCCGCAGCCTCCTGGGCTGGACCCTCGAACACCGCTTCATGGCCTTCCTCTTCTCGGTCGCCGCTTTTCTGACCGTGCTGGTCCCCATGCAGAACATGGCGATCGCGGCCTTCGGCGAGGACGAAGACCTGGCCAGCCTCGAGATCGACGTCGACCTCGAGGA
>JAJFFA010000548.1 GCA_021776885.1 Planctomycetota bacterium | reverse complement strand
GCCGGCCTGGATCCAGCGCCTGCACCGGCGCTTCCCCGACATCTCCGTGCACCTCGAGGAGACACCGGCCCCCGACCTGGACGGCCTGCGTCGCGGCGAGGCGGACCTGGTGGTCGACCACTTCCCCAGCGTGCCCGACGACGTCGCGACCCTGCGCGTCGGCACCATGCGACCCTTCGTCGTGTTCCCGCGCCCCCACCCGCGGGTCGGCCCGCGCGCCAAGCACGTGCCCCTCACGCACCTGGCCGACGATCCCTTCGTCGCCTACACCCCCGGACACGCGCGCGACCTGCAGATGCGCGCCCTCGAGGCCCACGACGCGGCACCGCAACAGATGCTCTCGGCCAGCAGCGCCGAGGGCATCCTGGGGCTGGTCGAGTCGGGCCTGGGCTGGTCGATCGTGCCCTCGCTGCAAGCGACGGGACCGCGTGCCAAGGGCATCGGCGTCTCGCCCCTGCGCTCGCCCACGGTCGAGTTCCCGGTGCACGCCGCCTGGCGCAAGGACACCCCGGAGAACCCGCTGCTGGACGCGGCCCTCGAGACCGCGCCGAGCTGATCAGTCGAAGCTCAGGGAGACCGAGGTCGTCAGGCCGTCGAAGAGCAGCACTGGAGCGCGGGCCTCGCGGCCGTCGGCCAGGCGCGCGACGAGTTCGTAGTCGCCGGCGGCGGTCGCCTCGGAGAGCTGCATCGCTCCCAGGGGCAGGGCGGAGCGCAGACCGACACAGGTGCCGGCCAGGGTGGGTCCGAAGGCGTGCCGGAACAGCAAGGGGCGCGGCGCTCCGTGGCCCAGGAGGGTCAGCTGCACCAGGTCGTCCTCGAAGGGGCGGCGCGCGCCGAGCAGGGTCAGGTGCACGCTTGCGCCGACGGCCAGGCGACCCTCGAGGCGCGTGTCACGCCCGGCGATGACGTCGACGCCGCGGGTCAGGGAGCCCAGCTCGCGCAGGCGCTCTACGCCGGGGGACAGCTCGCTGCCGGCGGCGGCGTCGAGCACCTCGAAGCGGTAGGCGCCCGCCGGCAGGGTGACCCGACGCCCGACGGGGCCGCTCCAGCCGGCACGGCGCTCGAAGAGCACGACGCGTAGCGCCGGGTCCTCGACCCGCAGCACGAGGTCGCCGGGGATCGGCGTACCCCGCGGTCCGGAGACCGCGACTTGCACGCTGCCGCGTGGAACCAGGGGCGCAGCACGCAGACGGATCTCGTGGCGCTGGGCCAGTCCGGGCAGCTCGACGACCTGGGCCGCGAGCCCGCGCTCGGGCCCCCACGATCCGATCAACAGCCGCGTCGGGGCGCGCGTCAGCTCGAAGCGCGCCACGCCGGGCTCGAGGGTCGAACCCGAGAGCCGCCCCAGGGGCACGTGGTCGCGGTCGAGCTCCAGGACGAACAGCTCATCGGCATCGGGCCAATCACGGGCCGGCTCGGTGGGGTGCCACCCGGCGGTGCGCAGCAGGCGGCGCCAGGGGGCGCCGTGCTCGTCCGTCAGGCGCACGACCAACTCGACGGCCGGCAGGCCGACGGGGTCCGGCTCCGCGGCTGCGCCGAGGGCGGCCAGCGGCGGGGCCCCGAGCAGGGTCCCGAGCAGGATCATGGGGACGAGGGCGAGGCGGGGGACAGGCATCGTCGGAGCGGGCTGACGCGCCGCGTGCAGCCATCTTTCCGCGACCCCGCGCCGAATCGGCGGCGCGCGGCCGAGCCCAACCGAACCCCTTCACGTCCAGGTGTTTAGAGCGAGCTGATTTCGGGGCTCGGCGGCGCTCCGGCGCCGCCATCGAACCCGCTCGCGCCGCCCCAGGTCACCCGCTCAGCCCGGCGAGGGCTCGCTCGAAGTCGGCGATGACGTCATCGGGGTCCTCGATGCCCACCGAGACGCGCACCAGGCCCGGCCCCATGTCCGCCTCGCGGCGCTGCGCCTCGCTCAGCTTCGCGTGGGACATCACCGTCGGCAGGCTGACGAGGGTCTCGACGCCCCCCAGGCTCGGCGCGTCGAGGGCCAGGCGTAGCCGGGCCAGGAAGCGCGGCAGGGCTTCGTCTCCGGCGCCGAGTTCGAAGGCGACCACACCGCCCGGCAGTGAGAGCAGGCGACTGGCCGTGTCGTGACTCGGGTGCCCTTGCAGACCGGGGTAGTGGACGCGCTCCACGGCCGCGTGGGACTCGAGGAAGGCGGCCAGGCGCGTGGCGCCCTCGGCGTGGGCGCGCATGCGCAGGGCCAGGGTCTTGAGGCCGCGGTCGAGCAGAAAGGCCGCCTGCGGGTCCAGACAACCGCCGTAGAGCTTGCGTAGCTCCCACACCCGCGCCGTCCACTCGGCGTTGCCCGAGACGACCCCGGCCGTGACGTCCGAGTGACCCCCGAGGTACTTGGTCGCCGAGTGCATCACCAGGTCCGCGCCCTGGGCCGCGGCGCGCTGGGCGATCGGCGTCGAGAACGTGGCATCGACGATCAGCGTCGCGCCCTGGGCTCGACAGCGCTCGGCGATGGCCGGCAGGTCCGCCACGACCAGGGTGGGGTTCGAGACCGACTCGCACAGCACGACGCCCACGTCCCCCGCTGCCAGAACGCGCTCCAGGTCGTCCAGGTCGCCCACGTCGAAGGCGCGCAGGGTCGTGCCCTGGCCGGCGAGACTCTGCTGCAGGAGATCGAGGCTGCCGCCGTAGAGCTGGCGCGCGTGGGCCACGGCGCCGGCCCCGGGCCGTGTAACGGGCCGTGTAACGGACAGGGCGGCCCGCAGCGCAGCATGCAGTGCGGCGCTGCCGGAGGAGAAGGCGACGCTGCCAGGGGTGCCCTCGAGGGCCGCGATGCGACGCTCGAGCACGGCCCCCGTCGGGTGGCCGTAGCGCGCGTAGATCGGGACCTCGGGGCCGCGACCCGCGCGGATCGCCGCGTAGGACGCGGGGTTCTGCTGGAAGGTCGTACTGCGCTCAATCCCCGCAACCACGCCCTCGGACGCGGGTCCAGGGCGGTAGCCGGCATGGACACAGAGTGTCGCGGGGGAGCAGCCGTGGAGGGGGTCGGACTCGTGTGCTGAGTTCATGCTGGGGGTGCGCTCGGGCTCCTTGCGTTGATTCCAGGGCGGCCCATCGTAGACTTCGGCGCCCGTCTTCTAGCGCCCCGCGACCTCCATGCCGACACAGCCGCTCTTCGACCTCGCCAGGATTGACATCGAGCGCCCGATCGTCGATCACGCTTCGATCTACTCCCTGCTGCGGCAGTCCGGGAGCTTCGCATTGCTGGACGGAATCCTGTTCGAGGACGCCGAGGAGAAGATCGTCGTCGGCTACAAGGACATCCGCCAAGACGACTGGTGGGCCCCCGATCACATCCCCGGGCGGCCCCTCTTCCCGGGTGCGCTGATGATCGAGAGCGCGGCGCAGCTGGCTGCCTACGACTACATGAAGCACCGCTTCACGGCCCCCGAGGGCAGCTTCGTCGGCTTCGGGGGCGTGAACAAGACCCGCTTCCGCGGGCTGGTCGAGCCGCCGAGTCGCATGGTGCTCGTGGTCTACGCGGCCCGCACCCGGGCGCGCATGTTCCGCTACGAGTCCCAGGGGTACGTCGACGGCATCCTCGTCTTCGAGGCCGAGATCACGGGCGTCGTGGTCTGAGCCTGGGACTCACTCGCCGATACAGGCGCGTAGGCCGTTGGAGAAGGCAAAGCCGGCGCCCTGTGCGTCGTCCCGCGCCACCGCCTGGAAGAAGAGCTCCGTGCCCACCAGGCTCGGGTCGGCGGGGAAGCCGTAGGGCACGCTGACGTTGCCCGACCCGTCGAGCACGAAGCCGAGTAGCGCTCCAGCGCGCGGGACCAGCAGCCGGCCGCCGGCGATGGGCTGATCGATCTCTCGCTCGCGGGGAAAGACCCAGCCGCTGCGACCGGGCGTCCCGCCGCGCACCTCGAGGCTGGCCGTCGTGCCGATGTTCGGGGGCGTGACGGAGAACAGGTCGAGCACGTTGGCGCCCCCCAGCCCCTCGCCGTAGGCCGTCCAGCTGCCGTCGGTGCTCGGGGTCAGCTCGTAGTCCCAGATCCCGCGGCCGTAGGTCCCGAAGCGCATGACGCCGCGCTCGGGCACGGCCTCGACGCTCCAGTAGGTCGTCAGCGGAGCCTGGTCCGCCATGATGTTCGACCAGATCGCCGTGC
>JAJFFA010000547.1 GCA_021776885.1 Planctomycetota bacterium | reverse complement strand
TACGAGCAGCGCGCGCGCGCGGGCTCCGCGACGCGTGGGCGCGACGTGCGCGTGGCGGTCGACGTCGAGTGGCCGACGGGGCGCGCGCTCAACGTGCTCGGACGCCTGCCCGGTCGCGGCGTGGCCCAGACGGCGGTGGTGGGCGCGCACTACGACCACCTGGGCCGCGGCGGCGCGGGCTCCCTGGCGCCGCGCGAGGAGGGCCAGATCCACAACGGCGCCGACGACAACGCCAGCGGAACGGCGGTGGTGCTGGAGCTGGCGCGGCGTCTGGCGGAGGAGGCCCGCGCGAGTGGACCGCGGCCCGGCGACTTCCTGTTCTGTCTGTGGTCCGGCGAAGAGCTCGGCCTCCTGGGCAGCAAGCACTGGGTCGACCACCCGACGGTGCCTTTGGAGAGCATCTCGGGCTACGTCAACCTCGACATGGTCGGACGCGCGGGCCAGGGCACGCTGCAGGTCCTGGGGGCGGGCACGTCGCCGGAGTTCGTGTCCTGGATGGACCCGCTCTCGGACTCCGCGGGTCTGAAGCTCGACGTCAGCCTGTCCGGGCAGGGCCTGGGCGGCAGCGACCACCAGTCCTTCCTCAACAAGAGCATTCCCTCCCTGCACCTGTTCAGCGGTCTGCACGGCGACTACCACCGTCCGAGCGACGACACGGAGCGCTTCGAGGCCCTGGGGGCCGCGCGGGTCACGGACCTGGCCCTGGGCATCCTGTTGCGCATGCAGAAGGCCGGCGACCTGGCCTTCGCGGAGCCCCCGGCGCCCTCGACCCAGGGCACGGGCGCGGCCTGGAGCGTGCGCTTCGGCACGATCCCCGACTACGCCTACGAAGGCGACGGCATGCGCCTGGACGGGACCTCGCCGGGCAGCCCGGCCGAGGAGGCCGGCCTCCTGGCGGGGGACGTGCTGCTCGAGGTGGGCGGCGTGCGCGTGCAGGACGTGTACGGCTTCATGTACGTGCTGCAGATCCACAAGCCGGGGGACGTGGTCGAGACCCGCTTCCGCCGCGGCGAGCGGGTCGAGAGCGTTCCGATCACCTTGACCGCGCGGGTCGAAGGGGAGCGCTAGTCCCATGCTCACGGCGGTCGTCCTGCTGCTCGCCCCCCTGGGCCTGGCGCCGGCCCAGGACTTCCTCGAGTCCGTCGATACCTACCTGGCGTCCCAGGTCGAGGCCTCCGGGTTCAGCGGCAGCGTGCTGGTCGCCGAGGGCGGCGAGGTGCTCTTCGCCAAGGGCTACGGCCTGGCGAACGCCGAGCACGGCATCCCCAACCGGCCCGAGACCAAGTTCCGCCTGGGCTCGGTCTCGAAGCAGTTCACGGCGGCGGCCATCCTGCTCTTGCAGCAGGACGGCAAGCTCGCCGTGACGGACCGCGCCAGCGAGCACCTCGAGGGGCTGCCCGAGGCCTGGAGCGCGATCACGATCCACCAGCTCCTGACCCACACCTCGGGCATCTTCAACGTCACGAACCTGGCCAGCTATAGCTCGACGTGGACCCTGCCTTCGCGTCCGCGCGAGACCATGGCGCGGGTCTTCGACCTGCCCCTCGACTTCGAGTCCGGCACGCGCTTCTCCTACAGCAACACGGGCTACGTGGCCCTGGCGGCGATCGTGGAGCAGGCCTCGGGCGGCTCCTGGGAGGACTTCCTGCGCACGCGCCTGCTGGACCCGGCCGGCATGCAGGACTCGGGCCACGACACCTTCGCGGCCATCCTGCCCCAGCGCGCCACGGGCATGACCATGGGCCCCAACGGCCTCGAGCACGCGCCCTACCACAACATGGACATGCCGATCGGCGGCGGCGACGTCTACTCGACCGTGCTCGACATGGTCAAGTGGGACCAGGCCCTGTTCGAGGAGGGCCTGCTCTCGGAGGAGTCCCTGGCCGCGATGCTGACCCCCGAGCTCTCGGGCTACGCCTACGGCCTGGTGCTGCGCGAGGCCTTCGGCCAGCCCGTGGTCGAGCACTCGGGCGGCATCAACGGCTTCTCGACCCACGTCGCCCGCTACCCCGAAGCGGGCATCCAGGTCGTCGTGCTCTCCAACTTCGACCGCTCGCCCTCGAGCCAGATCGCGGCCCACGTGGCGGGGCTCCTGTTCGGAGGCTGAGGGGCCTCAGGGCCCGGTGGCTCGGGGCCTCAGGGCCCGGCGTCGAACTCCCCGAGCACCCCGGCGCGCAGGGCCGGGAAGAGAGCGCGCATGCCCTCGGCGTTGGGGTGCCCCGGGCGGGGTTCGTCCGGGCCCGCGAAGAAGCTCGCCACCGGGCGGTGCTCGCGGGCCGAGGCGGCGTAGAGGGTCGGGCGGGTGCGCCGGTAGGGGACGCCTAGCGCGTCGAGCTCCTCGCACAGGAGGCGCTCCTGCCAGCCCGTACGGTTGCGCTCGAAGGAGGCCAGGCCCGTGAAGAGGAAGTAGAAGCTGTCCAGCCCGCGGGCCTCGACCTCGGCCTGGATGGCGCGCACCAGGGCGCGCACACGGGCGCGCTTCTCCTCGCGGCGCTGAGCGGACTCCTCGAGGGCCTGGACCCAGCGGCGCGGAGTCCAGGGACCGCGCATGAGACCGCTCGCGAGGAAGCTCTTGATCCCGTAGCTGCGGGTCTCGAAGTACTCGCGCACCCGCGGCACGCGCTCGGCCTCGGTCACCAGGGCGCCCCCCCGTGGGACCTCGAAGCGCGGCTTGGGCCAGCCGCGGATCGAGAGGGCCACGCGGTCCAGGTCGTCGTCGACCGAGAGGCCCAGGACGACCAGGGGGTTCTGGCCCTCGAAGCGCTCCAGGCTCGCGCGCAGCAGCAGGTAGGCCTGGTCCATCCCGTAGCCCGCCACGCCGTAGCTCAGCAGGAGCCAGTCCGCGGCCAGGTCGGATCCGGCGACCAGGCGCGACCAGTCCTGGGGCGCGGCGTAGGACGCTCCATAGAGCAGGATCGGCCGGCGGCCGGCGAGGTTCCCGTGGCTCGCGTGCTCCAGGGTCGACGGGTCGACGGAGGCGGACACCCAGCCCAGGCCCGGGTGGTAGTACTCGCTGTCCGCGTAGCGCTGCGTCGGGTCCTCCAGAAAGCGCCGGCGCAACATCCAGTAGGCGTCGTGCTCTTTCGGGGCGGAGTAGAGCTCTGCCCGGCGCAGCCCCGCGCCCAGGCTGCGGGCCAGGTCGGAATCGCTGAACAGGAAGAAGCGCAGACCGGCCTCGGCCACGAGGGGCGCGCTCAGGAAGGCGAGGGCCAGGACGACCCAGCGGCGGCGCTTCGACGGAGCGCGGGGCGCGGGAGCGACCACCGGCTAGAAGACCGTGTAGACGAAGGGTGCGACGACGGGCACCGCTTGCAGCACGACGAACAGGAGCGCCGCCGGCAGCAGCACCACGATCAGCGGGACGAGCCACCAGAGTGGGCCGTTCCAGAGCCCCCTGAGGAACTCCGTGGAGGTCGCCGCGCCGGTGCGTAGGTGTCGAAGGACTTGCATGGGTAAGGCCGGCTCCAGCGTATCCTGTTCCAAGGAAACAGCAACTGCATGAAGCTCGTCTGTCCCGCCTGCCGCGCCCCGTTCGATCTGGGGGCTGCCTGCTCCGCCTGCGCCCACGACCTGGCGCGGCTGGGCGGTGTGTTCGACGTGCTCGGATCGCGCGCGCGGGACCAGGGGGCCGAGGACGTCTCCGCCTTCTACGACGTGCGCCCCTTCCCGGGCTACGCCCCCGGGGACGACGCGACCAGCCTGATCGATCGTTGCAGGCGCTCGCCCTTCCTGCTCGGCCTCGAGCGCGCCCTGCCCGCCGACGCCAGCCTGCTCGAGTGCGGCTGCGGCACCGCCCAGCTCTCCTCCTTCCTGTCCCTCGCCAGCCCGCAGCGCCGGGTCTTCGGCATCGACGCCTGCCGCGCCTCCCTGCGCGAGGCGGACAGCTTCCGCCAGCGCGTCGGGATCCCCAACCTCGAGCTGCTGCGCGCCGACCTCTTCGACCTGCCCTTCCGCGAGGAGAGCTTCGACTACGTCATCAGCCG
>JAJFFA010000546.1 GCA_021776885.1 Planctomycetota bacterium | reverse complement strand
AGTCGAGGGTGCGCGCGTAGTCGGCCAGGTCCGCGGGGTGGAAGCTCGTCGTCACGCTGGGAGCGGCTCACGGGTCGGGTAGGGATAGAGGCTCGAGGCGAAGGTCCCGGCGGGGTCGAGCTCGGAGCGCAGGGCGCGCATCCAGACCTGGGCGCGCGAGGTCGTCGCGCCGCTCGCCAGGGCGCTGTGGACCTCGAGGCTGGTGGCCAGGGGCGTGACGCGGACCTCGGCCGGGGCCAGACGCTCGGCCAGGTCCAGGGCGCAGTCGACGTCGACCCGCGCTGCGGCGCCGGCCGCGCCGTCCGCCTCCGGCAGGAGCTCCAGATCGAGGCTCGCGATCCAGGGCTGCGAGCGCGCGTGCAGCCGCGCGCCGCGGGCACGGAAGTAGGTCTCCGCCGTGGCCAGGGCGTCGGCGGCGCGCGAGGGCAAGCAGGTCAGGCGCAGGCAGGCTTGCCCGCCGCCATCGGCGTCGCGCAGCCGCGCCCAGGTTTCCCGTGCAGCTGCGCCTTCGAGCAAGGTGGGGGCCGCGGCGCTGGACGAACTCAGGGCGGCTGCGCTGCGCTCCGCGTCCGCGCGCACCTGGCGCTCGAGCCCGGCCAGGAACAGGTGCAGCTGAGCGCCCGCGTCCCCGTCGCCCTCGACCCGCAGCGCCACCGGGGCCAGGGGCAGGTCGCGCAGGGCGTGGGCCGCGCCCAGGGCCAGGGCGGGGGAGTCGAAGCGCGCCTCGAGACAGAGCTCGAGCTCGGGGGCAGGGAAGAGCCGCAGGCTGATCTCGGTCAGGACGCCCAGGGTGCCGCGCGACCCGGTCCACAGGCGGTGCAGGTCGTAGCCCGTCACGTTCTTGACCAGGCGCCCGCCGCTGCGCGCCTCGCTGCCGTCGGCCTGGACGGCGCGGGCGCCGAGCACATGGTGGCGCACGGGACCGCGCTGCAGGCGGTCGAGGCCCGACACGCTGCCCGCCACCACCCCGCCAAGGGTCGAGGCCGCGGGCAGGGCCACGTCCGGGGTCAGGCGATGCCCGCCCTCGGCCACGGTGCGCGCCAGGAGCTCCATGGGCGCCCCGGCCTGGGCCGTCAGGGTGCCGTCCCCCGGGACGTAGCTGACGACCTGGTCCAGCTTGCGGGTCGAGACGAGCAGCGCGGCTTCGGGGTCGTAGGCCAGGACGTCGGGGCGTAGCCACGGGAGCTTGCCGCCGAGCCCCACGGGCACCAGCCGCGCCCCGTCGGCGGCGGCGCGCTCGACCAGGCCGGCTAGCGCCGCGGCGTCCTCGGGAATGGCCACGGGGCGACCGGCCTCGAGGGCCACCTCGATCCCGTCCGCCGCCAGGCGCGAGGCGAAGTTCACCCCTGCTCCCGGGGCGCGACGGGCCGCGCGCTGTGGGTCTCGCGGCAGCCACGCACGGGCAGCATCTTGCCCGGGTTGAGCCGCGCGTCGGGGTCGAGGGCGTGGCGCACCCGGTGCATCACTTCGAGATCCGGCGGGGCGAAGAGCATGTTCATCGCCTCGCGCTTCTCGAGTCCGACGCCGTGCTCGCCCGTCAGGGAGCCGCCGACGTCGATGCAGGCCTGCATGATCAGGCGCCCGGCCTCGAGCACCCGGGCCACCTCCTCGGGGTCGCGCCGGTCATAGGAGATGTTGGGGTGCAGGTTGCCGTCCCCGGCGTGGAACACGTTCGAGAGCTTGAGCCCGCGCTCGGCACAGATCTCGGTCGCCAGGCGCACGATCTCGGACAGCCGTGTGCGCGGGGCGACGACGTCGGCCACGTAGAGGTCCGGGGCGATGCGTCCCATGGCTCCGAAGGCACCCTTGCGTCCCGCCCACAGGCGCGCCCGCTCGTCCGCGTCCCGCGCGCGGCGCAGCTCGATGCAGCCGTGGCGCTCGAGGATCGGCACGATGGCGCCGACGATGTCCTCGACCTCGAGCTCGCCGCCCTCGACCTCGAGCAGCAGCACCGCCTCCGCGCTCTTGGGATAGCCGGCCGCGTAGACGCTGGCCTCGACCGCCTCGATGGTGAGCTTGTCGAGGATCTCCATCGCGGTCGGCTCGAGGCGCTCGGCGATGATCTCGGTCACGCTGCGGGTGGCGTCGTCGAGGGAGGCGAAGAGCACCAGCAGGGTCTCCGTCACCGGCTGCAGCGGCGTCAGGCGCAGGGTGATCTCGGTGGCGATGCCGAAGCTGCCCTCGCAGCCGACAAAGAGACCGATGAGGTCGTCGCCCTGGGGGTCGACCTCGGGGCTCGAGAGGTCGAGCACCTCGCCCTCCCCGTCGACCACCACCAGCCCCAGCACGTGGCGCGTCGTGGCGCCGTAGCGGAAGCAGTGCGGGCCGCCCGAGTTCTCCGCGACGTTGCCGCCGAGGGTGCAGGCCATCTGGCTCGAGGGGTCGGGGGCGTAGAAGAGTCCGTGGGGCGCGGCGGCACGCGAGAGGTCGATGTTGATCACCCCCGCCTGGACCCGCGCGTAGCGATCCCGCGGCTGGATCTCGAGCACGTCGCGCATGCGGCTCGTGCCCACCAGCACGCCGCCCTTGACCGGGGTCGCGCCGCCGGAGAGGCCGGTGCCGGCGCCGCGCGGAACGAGCGGCACGCCGGCGCGCGCGAGCAGGCCCATGACCGCGGCCGTCTGCGCCGTGTCGCGCGGCAGGAGCACGGCCTCGGGGACCTGACGCTCGAGGGTCAGGCCGTCGCAGTCGTAGGCGAAGCGCCGGGTCGGCTCGTCGACCACGCCCGCCGCTCCGAGGACGCGGCGCAGGTCGCGCAGCAGCGCGGGGGAGAGGGCGCGGGGGGGCGACACCGCTGCAGTCTACGCTCGCCGGCCCAGGGCCAGGCGTGCGGCTCCGATCCAACCCGCACTGCCGCCCAGCTCTGCGGGCAGGAGGCGGATGTCGCGGGCGCCGAAGCGGCGCTCGTCGAGCCCGGCGCGGATGCCCGGCTCGAGCATGTCGAGGGCGCCGGCGAAGCCGCCGCCGAAGACGAAGCACGACAGGTCGAGCAGCACGACCGGGATCGCCAGGCCACGCCCCAGGTCGCGGCCGATCTCGACCAGGAGCTCGCGCTCGGCGCCGTCCGCGGCGCGCGCTGCGCGGGTCAAGGCCGCCACGTCGCGCACGAGCCCCAGCTCGCCCGCGCGGCGCGAGGCCGCCGTGGCGGAGGCCAGGGCCTCCAGGCAGCCGCGCGCGCCGCAGCCGCAGAGCGGGGCCTGGCTGTCGCCGCCGCGCACGGGCACATGGCCGATCTCGCCCGCGCGGCCCTCCGGCCCGGCGTAGAGCTCTCCGCCCAGGACAAGGCCGCCGCCGACGCCTGTGCCGAGGGTCACCACCAGCACGTCGTCGATCCCGCGCGCACCGCCCAGCCACTGCTCGCCCAGGGCGGCGACGTTGGCATCGTTCTCGAGTGGGATCGTGCCGGCCGGGCGGCCGAGGCGTGCCTCGAACTCCGCCGCCAGGCGCAGGCCGACCAGGCTGCCGAGGTTGGGCGAGACCCTCAGCTCGCCGCTCTCGCGCTCGAACAGGCCGGCGCAACCGACGCCCATGCGGACCTCGGGGTCCGTCGCCCCGAGCCCGCGGGCCAGGTCCGCGACGGCGTCGAGCAGGCCGGCTGCGCCGCCCTCGGAGGCGAAGGGCACGGCATCCTCGGCCAGCACCTCGCCGTCGGCCGACACCAGGCCACCCTTGACCGAAGTCCCACCGAAGTCGAGGCCGACCGCGCGCTGCATGCTGCGTCAGGCGGCCAGCGTCAGGGGCGCGTGCGGCGGTCCCTGACCCGACGCGTCACGCGCCGGTAGGCCTTGAGGTAGTTGCGCCCGCTCTCCTGCCAGGACAGGTCCTGGCGCATGGCGCGGGTGACGATGCGCTTCCAGTCGGTGGGCTTCTTGTAGAGCGCGCGGGCCGCGTCCACGCCGTCGAGCAGGCTGTCCGAGGCGTAGCGCTCGAACATGAAGCCCGTCGCGCGACGCTTGTCGTCGTTCCAGTCGACCAGGGTGTCCTCGAGCCCACTCTTCTTGTAGACGACCGGGATCGTGCCATAGCGCATGGCGATGGCCGTCAGGGTGTTCGAGGCGTGGTTGTGCGAGGGCAGCAGCAGGATGTCGGAGCCGCCCAGCAGCGTGTGCGCGGTGCCCACGTGGTAGCCCTCGATCACGCGGCAGCGACCGGCGAAGGTCTGCTCGACGGTGCGCAGGCGGTCGAGGATCTCAGTCTGGCCCGGGCCCATCAGGACCAGCTCGAGGTTGCGCTCGAGGATCGGCGTCAGGGTCTCGGCCAGGATGTCGAAGCCGCTGTCCGCGTCGAAGCGTCCGATGATCGTCACCAGCGGCGTGCGCGGACCGTGGTCGAGCTTGAGCCCGTTCTGCAGGGTCGACTTGCAGCGCTTCTTGCCGCCCAGCTCCTTCTCGGAGTAGTTGCCGGCGAGCAGCGGGTCCGTCGACGGGTCCCAGGCGCGGTAGTCGATCCCGGACAGGACGCCGACGATCTCCTTCCGGCGCCGCTGGAAGGTCGTCTCCAGCCCACCGGCGCCGTCGATCATCTGCATGCGCTCGACCTGGCTCTCGGAGTGGGTGCCGATGATCGTGGCGAACTCGGCCCCCGCCTTGAGGAAGTTGACGCGCGCCCCGTGCTCGACCCCTTCGATGGCGCGGAAGTAGCGGTGGGGGATGCCGATCTTGGGCAGGACCTCGCGCTCGAACGCACCCTGGACGGCCAGGTTGTGGATCGCGAAGTAGCTGCCCGCCCGGGCGGCGGGGTGTTCGGGGCGCTGGTCGATGTACTCCAGCTCCTGGATCAGGGGGATCAGGCCCGAGGTCCAATCGAGGCAGTGCAGGATGTCCGCCGAGAACTTCAGCACCTGCAGGGACTCGAGCACGGCGCGCGAGAAGATGGCGTAGCGCCGCCAGTTGTCCGAATAGGGCCCGTTGTTGCCGCCGTAGGGGTGGCGCTCGCGGAACAGGGTCGGATGGTCGATCAGGACGATCGGCAGCTGGCCCAGCTTGGCCGTGTGGACCGCGAGTGTGCAGGTCTCCTCGGCGTCCGGGACCGTGACCTCGCCGCGCTTCTCGAGCCCGGTGAGCGCCTCGACCTCGATGTCCGCGAACCAGGGCAGGAATACCCGCACGTCGACGCCCTCTTGGAGGAGCGTCTGGGGTAGCTGCTCGGCAATCTCCGCGAGTTGGGTCCGGCGGACGAGGGACTGGAGCTCGGGGGTGACGAAGGCGACCTTCAAGGTCGGCGCGCGTCCTCTACTCTGGGGGTCTTGGGGGGCGGGTGGAGTGCCGGCCCTGGATCCGCCCCTCAGCGGTGATTCCGCTCGCTATCCCTGCCGGCAACAGCGGCAAGCAAGCTACAAAAGTGCACCGCTGGACCCGCACAACGGGTCCGTCCGGTCACCGCAATCCCTTTGTGCGTAATGGGTTGCGAATTGTTAAAAGTGAGGGCTGCGGGCCCTCCCGCACCCGCATCCCGCGTCAGGGCTGATAGCCCTTGGTCCCACCCTGGGCCTGGTACAGGGCCAGGGCCTCGGGCATCAGCGATTGCAATTGCTCGATGCGATTTCCATGCGAGGGGTGCGTGGAGAGCCATTCACCGAGGCCGCCCCCCGACCCGCCGCCGCTCATCGCCCCCATGCGCTCCCAGAATCCGACGGCCTCCCGCGGGTCGTAGCCGGCCAGGGCCATGTAGTTCAGCCCGGTGGCGTCCGCCTCGAGCTCGGCCTCACGGCCGAAGGACAGCTGGGTCAGCTGGGTGGCGGCCATGGCGCCCAGGGCCTCGATCTGACCCTGCTCGCCACCGCGCGCAGCCGAGATCAGGCCCAGGATGCCCCCGGCCAGGTTGGCGCGGGTGACGGCCTTGGCCCCGTGGCGCTTGGTGGCGTGGGCGATCTCGTGGCCCATGACGACGGCCAGGCCGGCCTCGCCCTGGGCCACGGTCAGAATGCCGGTGTAGACCGCCATCTTGCCCCCGGGGAGGGCGAAGGCATT
>JAJFFA010000545.1 GCA_021776885.1 Planctomycetota bacterium | reverse complement strand
GGCCAGGACCTCCTCGACCAGGACTCGGAAGAGCTCCGCGCGCTCGGCCAGGACGTCGGGCGGCGCGGCGGCGTCCTCGACCGCGTGGGGCGCGTCGAGCTGCCTCGGTGATGAACGGCGCGCGGCGCCGATGGCGCGCTGGCGCAGGGCGCGGCGCAGGTAGGCACGCAGCCCCGGTCCGCGCACGCGACGCCGGGCGGCGGCGAGCCAGGTGTCCTGGGCCAGGTCGTCCGCCGTCGCCTGGTCGCGCAGCATCGCGTGGGCCAGGCCACGCAGCCACCCGGCGTGGCCGAGGAGGTCATCGAGCTGCAGGTCATCGGCGCTGGAGGGGGTCGCGGTCATTCCGTGGGCTCCTTGCCCCACTTCACGCACGGGCGCAGCACTCGCTGCGAGAATCGGGCGAAACCGTGATGGGACCGGTTGGAGCGGCTACTGGGCCGAGCTCGAGCCGCCGGTCTGGCTCCGCACCCCGTCCCGTACCCCGTCAGCGCGGCGGCATGCGTAGCACGAACTCGTGGCCGCGGACGTTGCCGAGGACCGGGGTCTGGCTCAGGTCGCGGTCCTTCAGGCGCGCCACGCAGGCGGCGTGGACGCCGGACGTGGTCTCCGGCTCGGAGGATTCGAGGGCGGCGAGGAAGACCTCGGCGAAGGGGGAGTGGGTCCCGGGGATGCCGTCCAGGGCGGGCTGGTCCTTGCTGGCGGAGGCCAGGACGACGTGGGCGCGGCGGGTGCTGAGCTCACGCCAGGCGGAGTGCGTGGAGCCGCGCAAGGCTCCGCTCGAGATCGAGCGGCCGGAGTAGCAGCAGTCCAGGGCGATCAGGACGTGCTTGGCCTTGCTCTCGTCGAAGAGCCGGTCCTGCAGCTCGCTGAAGCGAATCCAGCTCTTGCGCGAGCTGTCCTTGGCGAGGGAAGCGGCGTCCGCCGGGACGAGCCAGCCGCTCTCCGATGAGTCGACGTGGCGCTCGCCGTGGCCTGCGTAGAAGAGCAGCACTCGATCCTCGGGGCCGGCCTGCTCCTGGATTCCGGAGATCGCAACGAGCAGCGCGTCCCGGGTGCACTGCTCGCCCTCGAGCAGCGCGACGTCCCAGTTCTCGTCCGACTCCTCGAGGCGCGTCGCGATCGCCCGGGCGTCGAGCTCGGCGTTGGGCAGGTGGGGGAACCGCGTGTCGGTGTAGCTGCCGATGCCGATGACCAGGGCGTAGGAGTGCTCGAAGCCCTCGGCGAAGAGGGCCGCCGGGTCAGCGTCCGGCCGCGCGCCCGAGGCCTGGACGATGCCGCGCTCTCGATCCTCAGCTTGGCCGGGCAGCTCGCCCTCTCCGGGACCTCGCGTGGCCCAGAGGCTGGCCGTGAGCAGCAGGGCCGCACCCGCGGCGATCGCACCCACGAGGGCGAAGCGCTTGCGGGAGGCACGCGGGCCGGAGTGCAGGGAGTCAACCTCGGCGTCCAGGGAGGCCAGGCGCGACGCCAGTTCCGAAGCGCTGCGCATGCGGCGGCTGCGGGTGACGTGCAGCGTGCTGGCCAGGATGCGGGCCAGGTCGCGTGGGGTCTCGACGAAGAGCTTGCGGGCGTCGGTGGGGCGACGCCAGGTCATGGGGTCGTCGTCGAAGGGCTGCAAGCCGGTCAGAGACTCGAAGAGCAGCCAGCCGAGACCGAAGACGTCCGAGCGTGGGTCCGCCTTCTCGCCCTTGATCTGCTCGGGGGCCGGGCGCGGCGGGCGGGTCGGGCGTTCGGAGGCGTCCGAGGTCCAGGTCTGGGTCGCCGTCTGGTAGCGGATCGAGGTGCCGCCCGTGGAGTGGGCGATCCCCGAGCCGTCCTTGACGAAGTGGAAGCCGCCCAGGACCGGCGTCCCGTCGGGGCGCAGGAAGACGCTCTCGGGACCGATGCCACGGTGCACGATGCCGGCAGCGTGGACCGCGTCCAGGGCCTGGGCCAGGTCGATCCCGAGCCGCACGACCTCGCCCGTGGGCAGGGGCCCCACGCGCCACAGGCGCTCGGCCAGGGTCTCGCCGTCGACGGGCTCGAGCACCAGCAGCGGGCCGCTCTCGAGGTCGACCACGTCCAGGATGCGCGCGATCCCCGGATGCTGAACCTGCGCCAGGGCGCGCGCCTCGCGCAGGGTCTGCTCCTGGTCGTCCCCGCCCTTGAGCAGGCGCGCCATGCCCACGCCCGAGGTCTTGAGCAGGACCTCGCGGCCGAGCAGACGGTCCCGGGCGCGCAGCTGGGTCTCCACGGTCGAGGTCGAGAGGACCTCCAGCACCTCGAAGCGCGTCGGGATGTCCGGCGGGATCAGCGTTTCCGGGAACTGGGTCATCTGCCTGGGCTCGCCGGCCTCTACTGCACCGGCAGGGTGAAGCTACGCGTGAAGGGCGTGCGTGGGTTGGCTGTGATCCTGACCTGCACGGTGTTCTGCTGCTCGTCGATCTTGGCCACGTGGTCGGGGATGCGGTAGGCGACGTAGTTGGCGCCGCCGCCCTGGGCCGTCGGCGAGCGGGTGAACGACGCCTCCACCGGCTCCGAGTCGTCGACCGACAGCTTCCACAGCTCGGTCAGGCTCCAGATGTCGCCCTCGAGACGCGCGCCTTCCGGCGTACGCACCGCTACGGTCGCCGGGTCGATGTAGAACGGCACGCCCTGGTCGGGCTGATAGAAGAGCGTGCGCTGGCTGACGATGTAGTTCGACAGGACGTCGACCAGGGACTCGGGGATGCGCTCGTCGATCTCACCCTGGACGCCCTTGCCGTCCTTCGAGAGGAAGCCGGAGGGGATCAGGAAGGAGAGGGCGTAGGCGCCCAGGTTGCCCCCGGCGCGGTCGACGAAGTTCATGTCCTGACGCTCCAGGGGAGCGGGGATCCGAAACAGCTCCCGTGCCTCGAGATCATAGAAGCGGCCGCGCAACTCGACGTCGGCGTAGTACGTCCGGTCCTTGACGAAGTACGTGAACGGACCGCCGAGGGTGAAGAGCGGGATGTTCAGCCAGAAGTTGCCGTTGCGCTCCTGCCAGACCTCGGGGGAGTAGGACAGGTCGCAGATCAGCATCAGGTCCGCACCGATGTCCTGCGCGCGCAGCGCCCACTCTTCGGGGCTCGCGGGAGCTTCAAGAGCGGCCTCGAGCAGGGACACGCGCGTGAACAATCCGCGCTCGTCCAGGGCGCTGGCGATGGCTGCGGAGAGGGCGGCGGTGTCGGGCTCCACGCGCGAAGTGACCGAGCCCTCGCGCTCGAGGGGCAGCTTCCGAGTGAGGTTGCCCGAGTCCATCGGGACGATGGCCACGTGGAAGGGCAGGGGCTTGACCGGCGCCGGCGTGCTGGCACAGGCGCCGAAGAGCTGGAGCACGAGGAGTGCGAAGAGGAGCTGTTTCATGATTCGTTACTCGGGAGCGATCTCGACGTCGTCCGTCGACAGGCCTTGTTGCACCTGGGGCAGGGTGGACGCGCAGCGGAAGCCGATCGCGGATTCGCGGGAGTCGATGTCAGTGGGTTTGGTGGCCGAGAAGTCGCAGGCGGCGTGGCTGAAGGAGCCTCCAGCGACCCAGGCCTGGCCGGCCCTGACTACGCCCTCGCGGGTGGGCCTCAGCAGCTCTTCGGCGTACGTCCTGGCGTGCTCGCCGTAGGCCGGGCTCGCGGTCCACTCGCGTACGTTGCCGGACAGGTTGTGGATCTGCGTATCCGGAGTGAGGTCCGCACCCTGGCCCCGGATCCAGGCCCCGGGCTGGACTCCGCTGCTGGAGCGGTGCGCGGCGTTGATCGTGGTCGCATCCTCGTTGGCGATGACGCGGTAGAGCGTACCTCCGCGCAGGGCGTACTCCCATTCCACCAGGGTCGGAAGCCGCTTCCCCAGCCAGGCGGCGAAGGCCGCGGCCTCGTGCCAGTCGACCTCGGTCACGGGCAGGGCGACGCCCGTCCGTTGCAGCCGCGTACGTAGGGCCTCGAAGCGCTCGCGCGTCGGGACGGAGCCGACCCAGTGCTGCGGGTCCATGTAGGCGTCCGACTCGAGGAAGCGCAGGTACTGCCCGCAGGTCACCTCGACCTCGTCGAGGTAGAAGTCGGGGATGTCGCCTGCCCCGAAGTTGATCTTCCAGGCCTCTTCGGTGCTGACCAGGGTGAAGCT
>JAJFFA010000544.1 GCA_021776885.1 Planctomycetota bacterium | reverse complement strand
ATGAGCCGCGTCCCGGCGCCCTCGCGGGAGCGCCAGCGCAGCAGGCCGAACAAGAGCGACGTCTCACGCACCTCGCGTCCCGCCTGGGTGTACTTGCGCCGGGCCCAGAGCCCCGCGAAGGAGCGCCGGTCCTCGTCCACGTCCTTCTCGCGCCGGTACAACCCCAGCCACGAGCGCTCGCTGCGCCGCTCGCCGACGACCCTGCGCGTGTACAGCTCCCAGATCCAGGCGTAGTGGTAGTCGATCACCTCGACGTCTCGCAGGGGATTGAGGGCGGGCAGGGCGAGGAAGCTGGAGTTCGTGGTCTGGCGCTCGCGCCACAGGGGCCAGACCTTGCGGTACGAAGAGGGGCCCTCGACCTCGTCCAGCCTGCGCCAGCTGCGCAGGAAGGGCAGGACGTTGGTCGTGACCTTGCGCACCCCGGGGTACTCCTCGTAGCGCAGGTTGACGAAGGGCCAGCCGTACCAGTTGGAGACCAGGCCGTCCCCCATGTAGTGGGAGTAGAAGGGCCAGAAGCGCTGGCGCTTGGCGCGCCGGGTCTGACCCGGGTCCTGCAGCAGCACCAGGGGCCAGGGACCGTCCCAGGCGTAGAAGCCGTCCTCGTCGTCCTGGGTCAGGCCGAAGAACGGCCACAGGAAGGTCCAGGTGCGCGCGTGCTCGCGGGACTTGAGACCGAAGAAGGGGAACACCGTCCAGACTCGGGCGTGATCCGCTTCCGACTTGAGCAGGTCGTTGCGCTGCCAGAGGAAGAAGGGCCACAGGAGGAACCAGCGGTCGTAGCGCCCCTCCCACTGGTTGCGCCCCAGGAGGGGCCACAGGCGCCAGGAGCGGCCGCCGGCCCCGGTGGTCCAGGACAGGATCGGCCAAAGGATGTTGTATCGCGTGCGGCCGTGGCGCTGGATCTTGGCGAAGAGCGGCCAGAGGAAGAAGTCGACCCGGTCGAAGGAGAGGAAGTGCTCGACGGTGCCCAGCAGGGGGAACCAGGCGCGCACCACGTGGCCGTCGGCGGTCTTGGCGAAGTAGAAGCCCGGCAGGGACAGGAAGGACCAGGTGCTGATGCCCGGGTTCTTCGAGTCGGAGGCGAAGCGGAAGACAGGCAGGATCTGCCAGACGCGCTCCCCGGGTCGATCCCGGAAGCTGCCCAGGGGCGGGAAGAGCCAGGTGGTGCGGCGCACCGCCAGGGGGTCGAAGGTGCTCGAGGTCAGGGGGCGCAGGGCCCAGTGGTGGGTGACCTCGGTGTCCGCTGCCGTGCGTGTCAGCAGCGCTCCACCCAGGGCCTCGATCTCGACGTCGCCGCCCGCTGTGGAGAGCTCGCTGAAGAGCGGGGCCAGGTGGCGCTCGCTGCGCAGCCCGGCGCAGGAGGCCAGCAGCAGAATGCAGGCTAGTAGCGCCGGGGCTGTGGGCACGGGCATGCAGCATCGAGTCACGCGGCCCGCCGCGAGACACGGTGAAACCCGGATCTCTGGCAGGCCGTGGTGAAAGTCATTCGGCGCCAGGAAGACGTCCTCTGACCCAGCTCGGCCCCTGAAAGCCTCGCCGAATCCACCGATTCGCCTCCGGTTCCATGCACCAAGCTGAATCAGATGCCGCCGTCCTGGCGCCAAAGCACTTTCACCACGGCCTGCCAGCCCTCCAACGATGCCCGGTGCTTCCATGCAGTTCCGCCGACGATTGTCGAGTCCGGGGGGGCGGTTGCAAGGGCGGGGGCAGCAAGAAAGACCCCGGGGGGAGCGCGCGCGCTCCCCCCGGGGTTCGAATCAAGGCCGCGGTCCTGCGGGGGCGACTGGCGTCCCCGCAGCCCGACTTGGGTTCAGGCGCTCACTGACAGAAGGGAACCTCGAGGCCGTCGGACAGGTTGAAGCCGCTGCCGCCGGGGCCCATCGGGTCGCGGTACCAGAACTGGAAGTTCCAGGTGGAGCCGGCCGTGATCAGCCCGCCGGGGGCCGGCGGGTTGTTCAGGTCGACGACCTTGTCGGCGAAGCCGAAGCCGTCGGTCTGGACGATGGGCTGCAGGCGGTAGGTGGCACCCGAGACGCAGCGGAAGCCGTCGCCGAAGGCGGTCATCGTCTGGTTCGGGCCGTAGTAGAAGAGGCCGGCCTTGTTGGTTGCCGCTTCGCTGACGCTGACCGTGACGTTGTTGTCGCCCACGATCTGCGAGCCGCTGAAGGACATCGTCGCCATGGTGCCGTCCGAGTTGACGGCTCCGGTGCAGTAGTTCGCCACCGCGGCGCAGCCCGTGTCCTGCTCGAGGCAGGTGCGGCTGTTGCGGTGGGAGGTGATGACGTTGCGCGACACCGGGCGGAAGTGGTTCGCGCACTGCAGGAACGAGTTCATCGTGAAGTTGCAGGTGTTCGAGCAGTGACCGGCGTTCCAGTTGTGGCCGAGCTCGTGGGCCGAGAGGTCCGTCTGGCAGGCCAGGCTGCCACCAAGACGCTGGACGATGCCGTAGCCGTTGCCGGTGCAGATCACGCCCAGGAAGGCGATCCCGATGACGCCGCCGTCGATGTTCTTGCCGGTGAAGTAGTGCGCGACGTCGCGCTGGACCCCGCCGAAGTTGGCGTTCCACTCGTTGCGGAAGCGGTTGAGCAGCGTGCTCGGGTTCGTCGTGTCGTAGGGCGGGCCGCCCATGGTGCGGATGTTGATCGTGCCGATCACGTGGCGGATCTGGACCTCCGATTCGTACTGGACGTTCATCGTGTTGAACACGTTGGCGATGAAGTCCATCACCGCCTGCGCGTCCTGGTTGAAGTCGTTGTACATCTGGATGTCGGTCTCGAACGCGGTCTCCGTCAGGTACAGGACGCCGGCCGCGGCCGTGTTGCCGCCGCCGGTGCCACTCGGGGGCACCTGGGTGTTGTTCGGGATGTCGTCGGCCCCACAGCGCTGGCCGACGCGGTCGGCGACGTCCTCGGTGCTGTAGTAGACGTAGTCGTTCGCTGCGGCGAAGGAGACCTTGGGGGCCACGGGCTCGAGCCACTCGTCACGGCCGTCCGCGAAGCGGATGCGCAGGCTCAGGCCGTCGGGCAGGAAGGAGCCGGCGACGAGGCTGCCGGGGGCGCCGACGACGGTGCCGCGCACGGTGCGCACGGGGCCGGGGTTCTCGTCGGTCTGGAAGGTTCCGTCGGGCTGCTGGATGCGCAGCTCGAAGTCATCGGCACGGATCGAGAAGCGCTCGAGCTCGAGCTCGACCGGACGGCCTTCGAGCTCGAAGCGGGCGTGGATGGTTCCATCGAGGTCGCCCTCGGTCTCGACCTGGACGATCGCGCTGTCCTCGAGGTTGAAGGCGGTGTTCGCGGCGGACTCGAGGTCCTGGGCGAAGGAGGAGCTGCCGCTGAGGAGGGCAGCGAGGAGGGTGAAGGTCGTTGTTTTGAAGAGCATGGAAGAATCTGAGACTGCGGTGAACGGAACTCCGGACCAATAAATCTACCGTAGGTCCAACCGTCTTGCTGGCAACCCGGCGGGGGCGGCGGATTCCAGCGCCGACACGTCTTGGACACAACTGGCCGCATTGCTACGTTTCGGGGCTCCCAAGGCCTCCCCATGACCACATATCTCTCCGGTATCCAGTCCAGCGGCCTCCAGCACCTCGGAAACTATTTCGGGGCGATCCGGCGCCATGTCGAGGGCGCCGCCGAGCCGGGCGAGCACTTCTACTTCATCGCCGACTACCACTCCCTGACCACCAGCCGTGACCCCGTCACGCTGCGCGAGCAGGTGCGCGAGACGGCGATCACCTACCTGGCCCTGGGCCTCGACGTCGAGCGCGCCGCCCTGTTCCGCCAGAGTGACGTGCCCGAGGTCTGCGAGCTGACCTGGCTCCTGTCGTGCCTGACCGGCATGGGCCTCCTCGAGCGCGCCCACTCGTACAAGGACAAGATCGCCCGCGGGGTCAAGCCCAACGTGGGCCTGTTCACCTACCCGATCCTGATGGCCGCCGACATCCTGGCCTATGACTCGACCCACGTCCCCGTCGGCAAGGACCAGAAGCAGCACGTCGAGATGACCCAGGACATCGCCCAGTCGTTCAACGCGATCTACGGCGAGGTCTTCGTGCGCCCCGAGCCGGTCATCCCCGGCGACGAGCGGCTGGCCCGCGTGCCGGGCCTCGACGGCGAGAAGATGAGCAAGAGCTACGGCAACGACCTGTGGATCTTCGAGGAGGGCAAGAAGCTCAAGAAGGCCGTCGGGCGCATCCCGACCGACAGCCGTCCGCCGGACGAGCCGAAGGATCCGGAGGGCCTGCTGCTCTTCGATTTCCTGGCCCTGTTCGTCGAGCCCGAGGAACTCGACGACTGGCGCCAACGGGTGCAGGTGGGGGGCGCCGGAGCGCCGGGTTACGGCCACCTGAAGCAGCGCCTGATCGAGGGCATCGACGCCAACCTCGGCCCCGCGCGGGAGCGCCGGCGCGAGTTGCTCGCCCACCCGGCCGAGGTCGACGCCATCCTCGCGGCGGGGGCCGAGCGCGCCCGCGCCCGGGCCCGTGCCACCCGCGACCGCGCCCTCGAGGCCTGCGGCCTGCGCGGCTGACCCGGATCCGCCGCGGCCGGCGCAAGGCCCTTCCCCCGCGGCGCCCGACGGGCTACCAAAGGGGGCATGCAATTCAAGCGGCAGACCCTGCGCGTGCTCCTGGCGTTCCTCGCCCCCGGCCTCTTCGTCAGCAGCTGCGGAGCGCCGCTCGAGGACGGACCGGCCTCCGTGCCCGAGCGCCCGCCGGCGGAACCCCAGCGCGCCGCGACCGCCGAGGAGCGCCGCGACACCCTCTTCCGCGGCACGCGCGAGGTCGACCTCGAGCCCGAGCCGTGGA
>JAJFFA010000543.1 GCA_021776885.1 Planctomycetota bacterium | reverse complement strand
TGGCCGAGCTCAATGAGCAGATCCGTCAGCTCGAGCGTGAGCGCGACGTGGCCCAGCGCGTGGTCGCCCTGGCCGACACCGACATCGAAGTCCTGGCCCCGATGGTCCAGACGGCCTCGAGTCAGGTGAGCGTCAACGGTCGCGCCATGCCCGTCGCCTTCGAGGAGAAGGTCTACAGCTTCGAGCGCGCTAGCGCCAAGCTGACCCAGATGCGCCAGACTCGCGTGGCGTACGCCAACCGCGGAGCCGACGCCGCCCACGACCTGGTCTACCTGCAGCAGCAGGCGGAGCGTCTCGAGGAGCTGCAGGGTCAGCTCGAGGCCGAGCGCATCCAGTTCCAGAGCCAGATCTGGCAGCTCTCGCGCCAGGTGGACTCGATCGCTCGCAACGAACGCTTGATCGGCCTGCTCGAGAAGCGCAACCGCACGATCGAAGAGGTCAGCCGCTACGACATCGGCAGCCTCGATCAGATGACGGCGCGTCTGGCCGAGATCCGGACGCGCCAGGAAGCCGAGCTGGACGTGCTCTCGAGCACGCAGCACCAGGCCGACTACGAGGAGATGGCGCGCATGCAGATCTCCAGCGAGGGCGGGACCCGGGCGCTTCAGGTTCCCGAGAGCCTGCCCGAGTACGGCGAGGAGCTGATCGAGGCTCCCTCGGTCGCCCAGTCGCGCTGAGCGGCAGTCTTCAAACAGCGGTATCCGACGGACCGCCGTCCCCGTTCGCGGGGGCGGCGGTCCGCTGCATGGCTGCAGGCTTGCCCCGGAAGCGTGCCGCGAAGCGCAGCAGCGGACGCTCGAGGAAGCGGTACGAGAGGCTCGCCACGGCGAAGGTCAGGGCCAGGGCCAAGACCAGGCGCGGGTAGGACGTGACGCTGCCGTCCGCGGCCTCGATGCGCAGGGCGCGGAACAGGGGGAAGTGATAGAGGTAGACGCCGTAGCTGATGCGACCCAGGGCACGCAGCAGGGGGGCGCGCAGGAGGCGCGGCAGGGGCGCCGCGCTGCCGCTCCAGGCGATGGCGGGCAGGATCAGGGCCGCCGAGATGCACGGCGCCGCGATCCAGCGCAGGCTGCCCTGGGCGCGGGGGTAGGAGGAGGCGAAGGGCTCGAAGCGGGACAGCAGGCCCTCCAGGCCGATGGCCTGCAGGCCGCCCCGCGAGAGGGCGGCGGCCAGCGCCAGGCAGAGGACGCTGGGCCACAGGACGCGGCGCCCGAGGGCGCGCAGCGCGCCCTCGTGGTAGGCGATCAACGCGCCGACTCCCAGGCTCGCGAAGCGCGTGGTCGAACCACGCAGCACGAGCTCCTGCCAGAAGGCCGCCTCGCGGGTCCAGTCGCCGAGGAAGAGGGCCGCGAGCCAGGTGGCGAAGGCCAGGGGCAGGAGGCCGAGCAGCAGCACGCGGCGGCTGGTGCGGGGCTCGAGCAGCATCACCAGCGGCGGCCAGAGCAGGTAGAAGTGCTCTTCGATCGACAGGGACCAGGTGTGCTCGAGGTGGGAGACGCTGTCCTTGAACAGCAGTCCGTAGTTGGCGAGGTAGGTCGCGCAGACGCCCAGCTCCTGGCCCGACAGCCACGGCGACGTGACGGCCAGCAGCAGGTAGTAGATCGGGAAGATGCGCAGGAAGCGCCGCGCCAGGAAGTGCCGCAGGGGGACTCCAGCCCCGCGGTCCACCAGCAGGATGCGTGTGATCAGGAAGCCCGAGAGGACGAAGAACAGGTCCACGCCCAGGTCCCCGGGGCCCAGGACGCGGGCGACGGCCCGACCCCCCGCGCCGAAGGTCAGCGGGGGAAGGTGCACCCAGAGCACCTGCAGCACCGCGATCGCGCGCAGCCCATCGAGCTCGGGGACGTGGTCCTTGCGCGGCAGCATGTCGCGGGCAGCCTCGAGCGGGGCCTGTGGGTCCCGCGGAAGTGGGGCGGAGCGTACACTGGAATCGTGCTTCAAGTCCCTTCGATCTGCCGTCGGTTCGTCCGCTCCGCCCTCCCGGTTTTCTTGGCCTGCGTCGCCCTCGAGAGCGCGCGAGCCCAGAGCTTCAACCTGGACGTCGGGGACAACCTCTCGTTGTTCCCCGCGCCCTCGGACGCCTACGGAGCCGGTGCCGGGCAGCCAGGGCGCTGGAACCCGGTCGTGACGCCCTACGACGTCGATCTCGTCGACCTGGCGGGGAACGCCACGGGCGTGCACGTGACCAGCGACCAGAGCAGCTCGGTCAACGACTTCCAGACCGCGCTGAGCGGCGATGACGAGGACTTCATGGAGGACGCCCAGTTCGTCCCCAACCTGGGCGCCGTCGCCAACTGGACCTTCACCGGCCTCATGCCCGGAGACTACCGCGTCTACACGTACTGCTGGGAGGAGAGCGGGGCGGTCTTGACCGACGTCGAGGTGCTGGGCTCGCCCGATCCCGTGCAGACGGTGGGGGGCGCATGGAACGGATCGCCCCACGTCGAGGGCCGGACCTACGCGCTGCATACCGTCAGCGTCGGCGCCAGCGGCTGCTTGCAGCTCGAGCTGGTCGGCAGTCCCCTCGGCGACTCCGGCGCCTGCAACGGCATCCAGCTCGACTTCCTGGGCGAGCTGGGTAGCGCCTTCTGCAGTGGCGCGCCGAACTCGGCGGGCCCCGGGGCCAGCATCGCGGCCATGGGCAGCGCTGGCGTCGCCGACAACGACCTGACCCTCGTGGCCAGCTCGGCCCCGGCGGGGGTGCCCGGGATCTTCTTCTTCGGCCCGAACGCCGTCCAGGTGCCCTTCGGCGATGGCGTGCGCTGCGTGGGAGGACAGGTGCGGCGCGTCTTTCCGCCGGCGGTGACGAACGCCTCCGG
>JAJFFA010000542.1 GCA_021776885.1 Planctomycetota bacterium | reverse complement strand
GATGGCGCGCAGCTTCTGATCACCCGAGCGCGACTGGTAGGGCGTGCGGTCCCAGGCCGAGACCTCGGGCGAGCGGTCGGGGCCGCGCTCCAGGGCGCGGTCGTGCTCGGCGGCCGCCAGGGGACGCCAGAGCGGGACCGGCTCGGAGTCGAGGGCGTCGCGCTCGCGCTCGTAGCGCTGCGGCGCGGAGAGCTCGTCCAGGGGGTCGCGGCTCGCGGGCCCGCTGGCCGGCACCAGGTTGGCGAGGGCCGTCTCCTCGAAGTGGCGCTCGAGCTCGAAGGGCTCGTCCGCCTGGGCCACGCTCGTCCCGCCCTCGTCCCCGATGCGCGGGCGCTGCTCCTCGAACTGCTGCTCGAGGCTGACCTCGGGCCGGGAACCGGGGCGCGTGACCGGCTCGAGGTCCAGGCTGGCGCGGGTCAGGGAGGTGTCCGCCGGAAGGTCGAGCTCGAGGTCATCCGTCGGGTCCGCCAGGGCCAGGCCCGCGCGCGGCGCGGGGGCCTCGTCGCGACCCTCCTGGGCCAGGACGTCGCCGCGCACGCTGTCGGAGCGGCGCTCGAGCTCGGGGGCGCCGCGCACCACGCGCTCGGCCACAGCTCCCGCCTCGAGCACCAGCTCGGGCTCGCGCACGGAGCGGCGCTCGACCGACTCCTGGGGCTGGGCCACGGCCACGGCCGGGCTCTCCGACACGGGCCCCGGGGACAGCTCCGCCTGGCGCGCGCGCGGCGCCTCGGGCAGGGACGCACCCTGGGCGCTGCGCTCGAGGGCGAAGGCCTGGGGCAGGGCCTCCAGGGACTGGGCTGCGTCCGCCGTCAGGGTCGCGCGGGCCGGAACGCCGGCGGTCTGCACGGCGCGCTCGCTGCGCGCCGCCTCGGACGCCGCGTCGAGACGCAGGCCGGGCGCCTCGGCGCTCTGGCGCTCGAAGCTCTCGGCGGGGGTCGCGACCTGCGCCCGGGCCAGCTCGGCCGCCGGGGTCTCGGCCCGCTCGGGGGAGGGTCCCTGGGCGCGGGCCGGGTTCGCGGGGTCGACGGCCGCATCGCTCGCGTCGCGCTCGGGACGCGCGCTCTGTGCGCGGCTGGGCTCGACCTCGGGCAGGGTGTCCGGGCGCTCGCGGGAAGCGAGCCGCTCCATGGCCAGCTCCGGCTCGGCCGCGTCGCGTGCCGACTCGATGCGCCCCTGGCGCTCGGCGTTGGACGAGCGTGCCGAGTCGGACGCCACCAGGCGCACGCGGATGCGATCGGAGTCCCCCTCCAGGTCGAACTCGGTGCCCTCCGGGTAGACATCCCGGAACCACCACATCAAGAGCATGTGCACGACGAGGGAGACCAGGAAGCACTTGTAGACGACCTCGATCGCGTCCCACTGCTTGGCCAACCAGGCGAGCAGCGCCAGCACCAGCAGCGCCGCGAGGATCAGGAGGTCGAGCCAGCCGACCGGTGGACCCGGGGTGCGGAAGAGCTCGAGGGAACGCGCGCGGAAGATGTCGGTCGTCGCAGCGCTGGCCCCCGGCCGCTCGTCGGGCCCGGCGAAGAACAGGGTGAAGCCATCGCGCGAGGGGCTGGGCCCGCGCTCGGTGCCGGCCGTGTTGACCCCCACCAGGGGCTCCGGGTCGACCCAGCGCCGGGCCGTGCCCGAGGCCAGGCCCAGGGCGGAGCGCCACAGGTCGAAGCCGCCGGCGCCGCCATCTCTGTCCGAGGCGAAGAACAGGGTGCGGCCGTCGGAGGTGAAGGCCGGCTCGAGGTCGTCGAAGCCGGAGTTGAGCTCGTCGAGCTCCTCGACCACGAAGTTCGGCCGCAGGGGATCCGAGGCCCCCGGCTCGGGGCGCGCCAGGTACAGGTCGAAGTCGGAGCGCCGACCGCGGGCGCGGCTGGAGGCGAAGACCAGGTCGCGGGTGCCGGGCACCGGCGCCGGGTCGGTGTCGTCCGCGGTGGTGTTGACGCCGCCGCCGACGCGCTCGGGCTCGCCCAGCACGCTCGCGAGCTCGGGGCGGTACTCGGCGCGCCACAGGTCGAGGCCGCCGGTGGTGCCGCGGCGGTCGGAGGCGAACCACAGGAAGCCGCCGGAGAAGGCCGGGGCCAGCTCGTCCGCGGAGGTGTTCAGGCTGGCCAGGGGGCGCGGCGTGCCGGGCGCTCCCTCCTCGTCGATCTCGGCCACCCAGAGGTCGGCCCCCAGGCCGCGCTCGCCGACGGCGAAGACCAGGAGGCGCCCATCGGGGGAGAAGGCGGGGCGACCCTCGTGGGCCTCGCTGTTGACGTCGCCGGCCAGGGGCAGGGGCGTGTCCCAGACGGCGTAGCGCACCTCGCCCGAGTCCTGCACGTCGTAGTCGCGCACGCCGTCGGTGTAGCGGCCCTCCGTGCCCAGCCAGGGCCGGAAGCGCAGCCAGGCCACGAAGAAGCCCGCGGCCACGAGCGCCAGGACGATGACGACGTTCTTGCCCCAGTGGTGCAGCATTCAGCCGTCCAGGGTCATGACGCCCAGGTTGACCAGGCCCGCACCGCGGCAGGCGTCCATCACCCCCACCACATGGCCGTGCTCGACCGCGCGGTCGCCGCGGATCGTGACCGGGGTCTCCGGGTCGCGACGCGCCACGCGCGACAGGCGTTCGGCCAGCTCGTCCTGGCCCACGTCCTCACCCGACATGCGGATCGTTCCGTCGCGCATCAGGTTGATCACGATCTCGTCGGGCTCCAGGCCCACGTCGTCGCCGCTCTCGGCCACCGGCAGCTCGAGGCCCATCTCCTTCTCGCGTTCGATGAAGGTCGTGGCCACCATGAAGAAGATCAGGAGCAGGAACACGACGTCGATCATCGGCGCCAGGTTCAGCTGCTGTTCTTCCTCGTCGTCACGGATCTTCATGGTCTGGTCCTCACGCGGCGGCGCTGGCGCGGCTCAACTGGTCGTCGACTTCGCGGTAGAGCTCCTCGGTGCGCCGGGCGAAGTTCTCGATGCGGCCCTTGAGGTAGTGGTGCGCCACGATGGCGGGGATCGCCACCGCCAGCCCGGCGGCGGTGGTCGAGAGGGCCTGGTAGATGCCCGACGCCAGGAGCTCGGGGCGCCCGAGGCCCTCGGACAGGGCGATCTCCGAGAAGGCCTCGATCATGCCCCAGACCGTCCCGAGCAGGCCGAGCAGGGGCGCGATCAGCCAGACCAGGAGCAGCGGCCGCAGGTTCGAGGCCAGACGCCGCACCTCGCTCGAGGCCGCGTCCTCCACCGCCTTCTCGCGGTCGAGGAAGGGCGCGTTGGCGCGCTTGAGTCCCGCGGCCAGGATACGCGCCAGCGGCCAGCGTCGCGTCTCGCACAGGTCGAGGGCCGCGTCGGGCCCCTTGTCCTGCACCGTGGCGACGATCGAGCGCCCGAACTTGGTCGTGCCCAGGTAGGTCGGGCGCAGGCGGATCCAGCGCTCGGTCGAGTAGGCCAGGGCCACGATCGAGCACAGCCCGATCGGGATCATCAGCGGGCCGCCCGAGAGCAGGAGATCGAAGAGCGACTCCATGCTCGTGACACCCGGCGCGGTCGCCGCGGCGCTGTCGGCCTGAAGAACGGGAAGGAAGGCGATGGTGCTGTGCATGGTTCGATGGGTTGGCCCGGGCTAGCGCCCGAGGGCGCCGATGCGCGCGCGCGCGCTCTCGGCCTGGGGCGACTTCGGGT
>JAJFFA010000541.1 GCA_021776885.1 Planctomycetota bacterium | reverse complement strand
CTCGACCTGCTCGGCCTCGAGGCCAGTGCGGGCTCCGCCTGCTCGAGCGGAGCCCTCGAACCCTCGCACGTGTTGATGGCCATGGGATTGTCGCGCGACGACGCGCGGGCGGGGCTACGCCTCTCCCTCGGGCGGACGACGACTGTGGATGAAGTGCGGCGCGCTGTGGATATCTTGAGGAAATCGCTGCAACCGGAGTAGCTGCGCAGGGGTACGCCGAACGATCCCCCGCGGAGTGTGAAGAACGTGCGAGGGCTCGTTGACGAACCACCCGCTCGCGGTTTCAATCGGGCCGTCGGACGAACGACGAAACCACTGACGCGCTGACCTCCTGCACCGCTCTGCGCCGCGAACCCCTACGCGCCGCACCAAAAGGTGAAGCCCCCCCCAGCAGCGCCCGGCTCTTTCGAGTTCGACCTTCCAGAGTCTCGCGCTACCGGTGTGTCCGTAGTTCGCCCTGCCTGGCGCGCTTTCGACACGAATGCCGTTGGGACTTTGGATCGTTCTTTTCGCCTGGGTCCGACGCCGTTGCGAATCGATGAGGCAGCTCTGTGTTCGACGTCCCGAGCAGAGTTGACGAGGAGGAGGGACAAGTTCGCCGATGCAACATCAACCCATGCGCGACGGTCGACCCGACGGCTGGCCCTCTCTGGGGCTGGATTCGAACCAAGGGCCGCTGCCGCCCGCTACCGGCCCTCTGCCGATGACTCCGAAGAGCGATCTCTCCGCGACGCCCGCTCGCGACCCCGCTCGCGACACGGAACAGCCCGCGGAGGTCCGGCCCGCCGCTGCGACACCCCCGCTCCAACCGGATGCAGCGCTGAACGACGTCGCGCCTGTGCCGGTCGCTCTTCCGGCCTCCGGGCCGGGCCCCCACGCGGCGCCGGAAGGTCCTGGCGACACCCCGGGCGCTGCGCCCCCGGCCCCTGCGCCGCCTGCGCCGGCGGCGGAGCAGAAGAGCGTCGATCGAGAGCTGCTCTGGACGCGGCTCCAGGATGCGGTGCGCGCGCGCATCCAGCCCGAGCAGTTCGAGACCTGGTTCCGCCGCGCGGCGCTCCTGAGCGCCGATGGGGGAGAGGTCGTGCTCGCCGTCCAGAACAGCTTCGCGGCCAGCTGGCTGCAGAGCTACTACCACGAGGTCCTCGAACAGGCGGTGCGTACGACCCTCGGGCACCGGGCCGATGTGCGCATCGAGGTCGACCCCGAGCTGACCTTCGACCTGGCTCCGGCGCCCAGCGCGCCGGACGTCGCGGCGCTCCAGGACGGCGTCGACTGCGTCGCCCCCGCCCAGGGGCCGCGCGACACGACCTCGACCGAGGGGCTGCGCCAGGGCGGCGGAACGGGCCTGCTCTGGAACTCCGACGTCGTCCTCAACCCCAAGTACACCTTCGACAACTTCGTCGTCGGCCCCTGCAACCGCCTGGCCCACGCCGCCTCGATGGGCGCGGGCGAGGCCCCGGGCAAGGCCTACAACCCCTTCTTCTTGCACGGGTCGGTGGGGCTGGGCAAGACGCACCTCCTGCAGTCGACGTGCTTCTCGGTCCTCGAGCGCTGGCCCGAGACGCGCATCCTGTACCTGTCCTGCGAGACGTTCGTGAACCACTTCATCAACGCGCTGCAGGACGGTGACCTGGCGGAGTTCCGCAACAAGTACCGCAACGTCGACGTGCTGGTGGTGGACGACATCCACATGCTGGCCAACAAGGAGCGCACGCAGGAAGAATTCTTCCACACGTTCAACACGCTCTACAACGCAGGCAAGCAGATCGTGCTCTCGTCCGACAGTCCGCCGCGGGACATCCCCACGCTGCAGGAACGCCTCGTCTCACGCTTCAAGATGGGCATGGTGGCCGAGATCGAGCTGCCCTGCTACGAGACGCGCACGGCGATCGTCAAGCGCAAGAGCCGCGAGCGCGGTGTGCCCCTGTCCGACGAGATCGCCGGCATGATTGCCGAGCGCATCGAGACCAACGTGCGCGAGCTCGAGGGTGCCGTCACGCGCCTGATCGGCTTCGCCACGCTGACCTGTCAGGAGATCACCCCGGACCTGGCCCGCGACGCCCTGCGCGATCTCTTCGTCGTGCAACGCGGCCAGCCCACGATGGACGACATCGTGCGCCTGGTGACCGAGCAGTTCGATGTGCGCGTCGTCGATCTGCAGTCGAAGAGCCGCGCGGCGAGCATCGTCCTGCCGCGTCAGATCGCGATGTATCTCGCGCGCAAGGTGACGCGTCAGTCCCTGGGCGAGATCGGCGGCTTCTTCGGCGGCCGCGACCACTCCACCGTGATCTACGCCGTCGAGAAGATCGGGAAGCTGATCGAGAGCGACCACGCGGTGGCCGACATCGTCGAAGAGCACCTGAGTCGACTCACCGGCAATCGACGTTGACCCAACCAGGCCCCCCCGGCCAAGGGCGCCACCATGGAGCTCTCCATGGCCTTCACAGGCAGGCGCCGGCAGAGCCGCGCCCCGGTCGTGCACCCCAGCGGGTGCCCTGGGGCGCGGCTCGCGTCGATCCAGGGCCCTGGACCCCGCGTGGGGCTCGGAGGAAGCCCTCGGTCGCCGTGGAGAAGGGCGTGGAGAACCCGGCCAGAACCCCTGTGTGGGGGTGTGGAGAGCCCCTTCTGAAATGTGGACCCAGGGTGCAGAACCCGGTCTCGACCGCCGGCTCGAAAGCCGCCGTGGAGGGGCGTGGACAGACCCCCACCCGCTACCGGGTTCTCCACGGCGGCTGCGGATCTCCTCACACCCGGGTAGCTCGCGTAAGAACAACCAGAGAAACTGCTTACGTCTGCGGAAGCGACGTTGTGCCCGATGGGGGTGGGCCCTTAATATGATGAAGAGTTCTCTCTATAGAGGGGTGGGGAGAAACGCCTCCGGCCCCCGTGTCGATCCCCCCAACGAAGATGCTCTCGGCAGCCCCCAGGCCGAGCAGGTTCGGAGAGTCAGTCCATGAAGGTCGTCTGTCAGCGTGAGAAGCTGCGCGAAGGTCTCGCCATCGCGAACAGCGTGATCCCGAACAAGGGTCCCAAGCCCGTGCTCGAGAACGTCTGCATGGTCGCGACCGACGACGCGCTCGAGTTGCTCGGCACGGACACGGAGGTGTCACTGCGCTACTTGATCAGCGACGTTCAGGTGAAGGAGCCGGGTCCCATCGTGATCCCCGCGCGGGTCGCGCTGGACTTCGTGCGCGACCTGTCGGGCGACGAGGTCACCCTCGAGACCAAGGGCAATGTCTGCATCATCTCCAGCGGGTCCGACACCTGTGAGCTGGTCACGATCGACCCGGACGAGTTCCCCGTGATCTCACGCTTCGATGGTGAGCACGCGGTCACCATGCAAGGCGGGACCTTTGCGCGGCTGGTGGGCCAGACGGTCTTTGCCGCCGCGCGCGAGCCTGGCCGCTACGCCATGCACGGCGTGCTGACGGAGATCGAGAACGACACCCTGCGCATGGTCGCCACCGACGGTCGGCGCCTCTCCCTGGCCACGTCGCCGGTCGATGCACCGGAGGGCAAGTTCCCCCCGGCCATCGTGCCGACCAAGGGCATGCAGCTCTTCTGCCGGGTCATCTCCGACCCCCTCGACCGGGTCCACTTCCAGTTCGGAGAGAATCAGGTCGGGCTGAAGACGGCCCAGGCCGAGATCTTCGCACGCATGATCGACGGCGAGTTCCCGCGCTATGCCGCGGTGGTGCCCTCGGGCGCGACCAACAGCATGGACGCTGATCGCGAGCTCTTGACGCGCAAGCTGCGCCTGGTGGCCAACGTCACCGGAGACGAGGCCCGCGCGGTGCGCCTCAAGCTGACCAAGAACCGCCTCGAGCTCTTCGGGCGCTCGGCGGGCAGGGGTGAGGCCACGGCCCACATGGAGGTCGACTTCAAGGGCAGCGAAGCCGAGATCGCCTTCAACCCCGACTACGTCCTGGAAGGACTCAAGAACAGCGACATGGACAGTGTGCGGCTCGAGTTCAACGAGAAGAACAGCCCCGGGAAGTTCTCCCTGGGCGAGAGCCATCTGTACGTGGTGATGCCGATCACGATCGACGTCGCCCCGGCCGCAGAATGAAACCCAGGAGCCCGAGTTCGGGTCGCGCGGAGAAGCGCCGTGGAGGGATCGGTTCGATCCAGGACGCCGTGCGCGGGTTCCTGCGCGAGAGCGGCCTCGACAAGAAGCTCGCCCGCTTCCCGATATTCGATGCTTGGAACAAGGCGGCCGGCGAGTCCCTGGCCCAGCACGCCCGTCCGGTCCGCTTCCAGGCCGGCGAGCTCCTGATCGAAGTGCGCTCCTCGACCCACATGCACGAGCTCTCATCCTTCACCGGCGAGTCCCTGCGCCGCGAAGCCAACCGCCGCCTCGGGCGGAACGAAATCCGTAGCGTTCGCTTCAAACTCGAGCGCTGAGCCACCGACCCCATGCCTGACACCGACAAGTCACAGACTTACAGCGCCGACTCGATCACGGTCCTCGAGGGACTCGAAGCGGTGCGCATCCGACCGGCGATGTACATCGGCGACACCGATGTGCGTGGTCTGCACCACCTGATCTGGGAGGTGGTCGACAACTCCGTGGACGAGGCCCTGGCTGGCCACGCGACGATGTGCAAGGTCACCCTGCGCGAGGACGGGGCGATCCAGGTCGAGGACGACGGCCGCGGCATTCCCATCGGGATGCACGCCACCGAGGGCGTGCCCGCCGTCGAGGTGGTCCTGACCAAGCTGCACGCCGGCGGCAAGTTCGACCACGGCGCCTACAAGGTGTCGGGCGGCCTGCACGGCGTGGGCGTGTCCTGCGTCAACGCCCTGTCCGAGTGGCTCGAGTGCCAGATCCACTCGGAAGGCGAGGTGCACCGCATCCGCTTCGAGCGTGGCCAGCGCTCCCAGGCTCTCGAGGTGATCGGCAAGACCGACCACACCGGGACCACGACGATCTTCAAGCCGGACGGGCAGATCTTCTCGACCCTCGAGCTCGACTACGCCGTGGTCGAGAAGCGGCTGCGCGAGACCGCCTACCTGATGGGCACGCGCGGCCTGAAGATCCTGCTCGAGGACGAGCGCACGGGGACGAAGGTGACCTTCGACTACCCCGAGGGCTTGCTGACGTTCGTCGGGCACATCAACAAGAACAGGACGCCGCTGCACAACGACATCGTGCACATGACCAAGAGCGTCGCCGGACCGGACAACCCGGACACCGAGTACGAGGTCGAGCTGGCGCTGCAGTACACCGACTCCTACCAGGAGACGGTGTACACGTTCGTGAACAACATCAATACGCACGGAGGCGGCACGCACCTGGCCGGCCTGAAGAGCGCGTTGACCCGGACCCTGAACAACTACGCCAAGTCCGAGAAGCTGGTGAAGGAGAACGGGACCCTGCCCTCGGGAGACGACTTCCGCGAGGGCATGACCGCGGTGCTCTCGCTGAAGGTGCCGGACCCGCAGTTCGAGGGACAGACCAAGGACAAGCTCGGCAACCGCGAGGCCCAGAGCGTGGTCGAGTCCGTGGTGGGGGAGCTGTTCTCCACCTACCTCGAGGAGAACAACGCGGCGGCCAAGGCCATCGTCGGCAAGGCCGTCCGGGCCCAGCAGGCGCGCGAGGCCGCGCGCAAGGCGCGCGACCTGGTGCGGCGCAAGTCCGCCCTGGCCAGCGGCAACCTGCCCGGCAAGCTGGCCGACTGTCAGAACAAGAACCGCGAAGAGACCGAGATCTTCATCGTCGAGGGTGATTCGGCAGGCGGGCCCGCGAAGATGGGCCGTGACCGCCGCTACCAGGCGATCCTGCCGATCAAGGGCAAGATCCTGAACGTCGAGAAGGCGCGCCTGGACAAGATGCTCGGGCACCAGGAGATCCAGCTGATCATCGCGGCCCTGGGCTGCGGGATCGCCGAGGAGTTCGACCTCGAGAAGCTGCGCTACGGCAAGACGATCATCATGACGGACGCCGATGTGGACGGCTCCCACATCCGCACGCTGCTCTTGACGTTCTTCTTCCGCCAGATGCCGGCCCTGGTGTCGTCCGGTGGGCTCTACATCGCCCAGCCGCCGCTGTACAAGGCCACCATCGGCAAGAGCTCGCGCTACATCACCGACGACTCGGGCCTGCGCGCCTACCTGATCGACCGCGGTGTGTCCTCGATCACGATCCACCAGCGCAAGGACGGTGTGCAGGAGCGCTCCTGGAGCGACGCCGAGCTCAAGCTCCTGTGCGCCGATCTGCAGCGCGTCGAGCAGCTGGCCCAGGGCCTGGCCCCGATGTGGGCCCAGGTCGATCTCAGCGGCTACCTCGACAGCTTCGATGGTGAGCGGCTCTCGACCCACTGGGCGAGGGTCGACCAGGTCGACCGCTTCTTCGACTCGCTCGAAGAGCTGAACGACTTCGTCGAGTTGCAGGCCGCCACCCTGGGCCGCGAGCCGAAGATCTACTCTGGACCCGAGAGCGAGGTGGCGCGGCGCGAGGCGGACGTCCTGAGCGCGCACCTCGCGCGGGTCGACGAGATGGTCAAGGCCCTCAAGGCCCTCGAGGAGAAGGGCATGCGCTTCCGCGGCGGCGAAGGGGACTGGACCGTGAGCGGCGGCAAGGACGAGGTCGAGTGCTCGGAGCTCCTGGAGCTGGCGCGCCAGGTCCACAAGAGCGCCCAGACCAGCGTCGACCTGCAGCGCTACAAGGGCCTGGGCGAGATGA
>JAJFFA010000055.1 GCA_021776885.1 Planctomycetota bacterium | reverse complement strand
CTCGAAGGCCTCTACAAGCGGCCTCATGTCTTCTATTCGTCGTTGTCCTGGCATCCAAATTCCTTTTTGCCAGAAAAATGGGGACGGACAGCGACCTGCGCAATGTGTACTTCACCGGATGCTTACCGTATAACGGTGGGCAATCGGCTGCGACCGGCGCAGCCGCCGACCAAAGTATACGAATCACTGACCTCTCTGGCTGGCACCGTTGGATGTGGGAGTCAGCCGTACCGCTTGTTATACCGCCTTCATTCTCTATTTCCTTCGAGTGGCGGCAGTGGCATCCTTTTGCATCGCATCTTTCCAAGGCACAAAGAACTCCTTAAATACCGCCATTAGGTTGAAATCCAGCACGATCTCACGATAATAAATGTTCTTGAGTGCACCTTTCGTTTTTGCGGTAGGAACCTGAAGTGTACTACTGACTGTTATAAAATCTCCGTACTCATTTAAAATGGACTCTGCGAGCTGGAAGGCTGATTCTTCAACCACCAAATCTGTCGATGTTGGCGATACGGACATAACTCTTGACAAGTGGTCAATCGGCGTTCCAAGATAATCATTTTGTGGACGCATGATCCGCTTTGCTGGCCCATGTCCAAGAGCAATTCTAATCGCAAACGGATATGCCGATGGAGCTTCTTGTGCTTCTAACATGTGAGCCGAATAATCGATTAGAAGCAGCGTTTCAAACAACGGTCGAAACTCGTTTGACGCCAGGAACACAGCATCTCCAATTTCCTTTATTAGATCTACCTCATCATTTGCCTGAAGTACGCGCTTAACCAGTGTAAAAAACTGCTCTCCTCTGACATAGCCCTTCCGTGGGCCGTTGGCTACTCGGTAGTTCGTGCTGCCCTTCAGATCGACGAATGCCCAATACCTTGTCGACTCAGTCAATCTTTCATATGTGTTCTCAAGATGGGCAGACTCCGCAGTCAATTCCGCTACAATTTTAGTTACAAATATTTTCGGGTTCATGACGATACCTAGTTGGTAACAAGTTGATTAAACAGACTGAATTCCAACAAAGTCATAGATCTCTTGATCGGTCATAGTTGAAAGAATGTCAACTGCTAACTGAATCCTATGAACGCTATTGTTTAGCATTTTTTTCGCCTTTCGAGATTCACTATCCGCCCACTTTTCCAGAATTGCCTGATCCGTGATGAACGCGGGTAGTATTTCATCTTTCCCTTCATACAACAAATCTAGGCATGCCTCGGAAATCGTGCCTAACATTGTATTACGATGTTTAATGCGGTGTTCGGACTCAAAGACATATTGCTGGATAAACCCTTCAATCGAGTCGAGGTATTGTTCAGCGTCAGTCGACAATCCTATGAAGCTCTCTTGATCCCCCTCCAGAAGTTGCAGTCTTCCCTCACCATGATCATTCAGCCCATCCAAGATCTCTCGGGAATGTCGAACAAAATCCTCGATAAAGTAGGTATATAGCGCGCCTGAGTCCTGGTCATCAAGCGCAAGCAACAACGAGTACGGTAACCCAGTCTCCCGCTTTAGCTGGGTTTTGAGTTCCTCGTATAAATTTCGACTTTCACTGAGCGTTGTAGCAGTATTCGCATCGTTGAGGTTTTCAATAATCCATGTGATATCATCTGCATACCGAACGACTGCAGCTTCATAAGTCACGTGTTCCCAGGTAATTTCTTGATACCCCCGTTGCGTGCCGGATATTTCACTCTTGTGTTGAAAGTTCTTCTTCCCCGGATGATTACTTCTACTGTGGCGCCATACTCCGTACATTGTCTCGGGCGAAAATATGCTTGGCTTTGACGTTCGGGTAAAACAATTCGTCGTGAGCAACCAGTAACTCTCCTTTCCAGAGCGATAGGCAGAGTTGATGTCGTCGTCTAGACCACGAGCCCAAGGGATATACTTGTAAATATCGTCCCGAATCAAAGGACTTTGGACTCTGACTAACCAACCTGGTAGTTTTGCCCCCTTCATCTCGTCATCATTTCCAAACACCCGCGTTTGAATCACCACATGTGGATCGTCGACGTTATCTTGTCGGTCATTTATTCCGTCAATTTCAGCAAGACGTTTGTCTATCCACTTTGCAACCGGAGTTTTAGCTGCATGAATGAATGGAGTAGCGCCAACTTTTGACCCCAGCGCAATTGCCTCTCCAAAATCTTGATTTAGTTGAAGCGCATTGCAAATAGCTCTTGTCACATGAGCCATTCTCATCGTATGAGTTGTGTAGTTTCTAACTACCTTTCTAGAACCGCTGAATAAGAGGTGGTACTTGTCTGTTTGTCTCCGCAATGGTTTTGAATACAAAATCCGATCACGTTCGATTTGCATCGGAGTTCGATTCAGCAGCTTGATCCTCGCTTGTTCGTCTTGCCACTTGTCTGAATAGTGTTGCAATATTTCAGTGCCATCTACAAAAACCTGACTCGCAGCTTCAAAGCTGTGTTTGGCGCATGGCCGCAAATTGCTTTCTGCCTTGGCGACACGATCATGATATTCGTCTGACATGGCGTTTATCGATTGTCTGAAAGAAATAGTCCGAGTTATTACTGGACGAGCACAAGTCTACAAAAACAAATTCGAA
>JAJFFA010000540.1 GCA_021776885.1 Planctomycetota bacterium | reverse complement strand
GCTCGCTCCGAGATGGCCGGTAGGCGATCTCGGCGAGCCACTGTTTCTCGAGCTTCAGATCGCGCTTCCCTCTCGCCCGCGCCTTCATGCGCCGGAGGTTCTTGCGACGCTTCCGGCGCCGACCGCGAAGAGCCCCCGACGAACAGGTTGTACACGTGAGTCAGAACGTGATCTGACTCTCGAAAGGGCCGGTGAGCCCTCAAGAGCGAGAGCGCACCATCGATGAGCTTGGGTAGGCCAAGGCAAGCGGTCAGGCGCGCCGCCAGAGCGAGACCACCCATCGACGTCGCCTCGCCCGACTCCGTCTCGGCGTGCAGCTTCGGGTGTCGGAACGCCGGCCCACGTGCCCGTCCAACGGGCGGATCTCCCTGCGGAACTGACGTCCCGGAGTTGACGTGCGATGCCCTGAGCGCTGATGATCTGTTCACCTGAGGTCCCCTTCGATGTGTGCCGCGGTTTGTTGTTACTCAACGGTTAACACACCGATGCGGGGCCTCGGTACTTCTCAGCGCTTATTCCAGGGCTAGCGCGGGGCCCGCGCCAGGCCCAGGTGCTCCCGCGCGCGTGTCGCGATGTGGGCGCCGATCGCGATCGAGGCGGTGGCTGCGGGGGAGGGCGCGCACATGACGTGCAGCGAGCCCGGCCCCTCCGCGAAGCGGAAGTCGTCCGCCAGCTTGCCGTCGGGGTCGAGGGCCTGAGCGCGCACCCCCGAGCCGCCGGGCAAGAGGTCGTCCGGGCCCAGCTCGGGCAGGAGCCGGCGCAGGGCGCGGGTGAAGGCGCGGTGCGAGAGCGAGCGGTGCACCTCGCCCATGCCCGTCTTCCAGTAGCGCGCACCCATGCGCCAGAAGCCGGGGAACGACGCCATCGAGCCCAGGTCCGCCAGGGACACGTCACGCCAGCGGTAGCCGTTGCGGTGGGTGGCCAGGACGGCGTTGGGTCCGGCCTCGATCTCGCCGTCGACGCCCCGCGTGAAGTGCACGCCGAGGAACGGGAAGCGCGGGTCGGGGACGGGGTAGATCAGGTTGCGCACCAGGTGCCGGCGTTCGGGCACGAGGTGCTTGTACTCGCCGCGGAAGGGGACGATGCGCTCGCGCGGAGTGACCCCGGCGGCGCGGGCGACGCGGTCCGCCTGGGCTCCGGCGCAGGCGACCAGGGCGCGGGCGCGCACTTCGCCGCGGGGCGTCTCGATGACGAAGCCCGAGCCGTCGCGGCGGATCGCGCCGGCGGCGCACGAGAGGCGCACCTCGGCGCCCCGGGCCTCGACTTCGCGGGCGAAGGAGCGCGTCACCGCGACGTAGTCGACGATGCCCGTCTCGGCCACACGCAGTCCGGCGATCCCGGCCACGTGGGGTTCGTACTCGCGCAGGCCGGCGGGACCCAGGCGCTCGATCCCGGTCAGCCCGTTGGCGCGCCCCCGGGCCTCGAGCTCGTCGAGGCGCGGGAGCTCCTCCTCCTGCGTCGCGACGACGAGCTTGCCGCAGCGCTCCCAGGGGATGTCGTGCTCCTCGCAGTGGGCCTCGAGGGCGCCGCGCCCCCGGGTGCACAGCTCGGCCTTGAACGAGCCCGGACGGTAGTACAGCCCGGAGTGGATCACACCGCTGTTGTGGCCGGTCTGGTGGGCGGCGGGGCGGTCCTCGGCCTCGAGCACCACCAGCGAGCGCTGCTCCTCGGCCAGCAGCGCGCGGGCCGTGGCCAGACCGACGATGCCCGCGCCGATCACACACACGTCGAAGTGCTCCGCGGGCGCCATGGGAGGACATCATGCCGGGGGCGTGCGCGGAAGGGGAGCGCGGAATCGGGCGGCGCGCCTCAGGGCGCGAGCTGCCTTTGGCAAGCTAGCCCCCGGAGCCCTGCTCGAACAGGACCCTCGACAGCGCCCTTCGCGCGCAGACTTCAAGACCGAGGGAGAGGAACATGAGAGACCACCCCGAGATCGATCCCGAGACCGACCTGATGCTCGAGCGCGTCGTCGACGTGGCCCCGGAGCTCATCTGGAGGGCATGGACCGAGCCGGAACACCTCACGCAGTGGTTCACACCGAAACCGTGGGAGACGATCGCCTGCGAGATCGATCTGCGTCCGGGCGGAGTGTTCAGCACGACCATGCGCTCGCCCGAGGGCGAGGTGCTGCCGGCCGATCGGGGCTGCTACCTGGAAGTCGTCGAGCAGCGCAAGCTCGTGTTCACCGATGCCCTCGGACCGGGCTATCGGCCCAAGGGCGAGTCGTTCATGACGGCGATCATCCTGCTGGAGCCCGAGGGTGCGGGCACGCGCTACGTGGCGATCGCGATGCACGCCGACCCGGCGGCGCGCGGGAAGCACGAGGAGATGGGCTTCATCGAAGGCTGGGGGACGGCCCTCGACCAGCTCGTCGAGCACGCCAAGACGCTGGCCTGAGGGCGGCACCCGGCCATGGCCTCTGCCTTCGAGCGCATCACCTGTGTACAGGGGGACATCACCCGCGAGCGGGTCGACGCCATCGTCAACGCCGCGAACGAGGCCCTGCGCGGTGGTGCGGGGGTCGATGGGGCGATCCACGCGGCGGCGGGGCCCGAGCTGCTCGCCGCCTGCCTCGAGCTGCATCCCGGCGGCTGCCCGACGGGGGAGGCACGCCTGACCCCGGGCTTCCGGCTTGCGGCGCGGCACGTGATCCACACCGTCGGACCGGTCTGGCGCGGGGGCACCCAGGGCGAGGAGCGCCTGCTCGCCGCCTGCTACGGCGCGGCCCTCGACCTGGCGGCCGAGCACGGCCTCACGACCCTCGCCTTCCCCGCCATTTCCTGCGGCGTGTACGGCTACCCCCACGAGCGGGCCGCTCCCGTCGCCCTCTCCGCCCTGGGCCGCGGCCTCGTTCGCCGGCCCTCCATCGAGGCGGTGCGCGTCGTGCTGTTCGGGCCGCAGCTGTTCGCCCTGTTCCGGAATGTGCACGCCTCCATGTCCGCTCAGGGCGCCTGAGGCGGGGGCGCGGGACCCGTGCTTTGCGCCGGGTGGGCGGGGGGCTACGATCCCGTCCTTCGAGTCACCAGAGCTAGGGGCGGGGTGCGCGCGCGACGCGGGACCCCTGAGACGCACCCTCGAACCTGATCCGGGTCATGCCGGCGTAGGAAAGCAGCCATGAGCGATACCGCCGAAAGCACTCGTCAAGCCTCCGCCAGCGGGCTGGCGCCCATCGAGCAGAGCTTCCCCAGCTCGCACAAGATCCTGCGCGAGGTCGAGCACGCCGGCACGACCCTGCGCGTCCCCGCACGGCGCGTGCACCTGACGGGGGACGAGCCGCCGGTCGACCTGTACGACACGTCGGGGCCCCAGGGCTGCGACCCGCGCAGCGGCCTGCCGCCGCTGCGCGCGGAGTGGGTCAAGAGGCGCGTCGCCACCTCGGACGGCAACCTCAGCCAGATGCACTACGCGCGCAAGGGCGTGGTGACCGAAGAGATGGCCTTCGCCGCCGTGCGCGAGGGCGTCGACCCGGAGTTCGTGCGCTCGGAGATCGCCCGCGGTCGGGCGATCCTGCCCGCCAACATCCGCCACACGGAGCTCGAGCCGATGGTCATCGGCCGCAACTTCCTGGTCAAGATCAACGCCAACATCGGCAACAGCGCGGTGTCGAGTTCGATCGAGGAGGAGGTCGAGAAGCTGGCCTGGTCGACGCGTTGGGGCGCGGACACCGTGATGGATCTCTCCACGGGTGAGAACATCCACGGCACCCGCGAGCAGATCCTGCGCAACTCCCCGGTCCCGATCGGGACGGTGCCGATCTACCAGGCGCTCGAGAAGGTGGACGGTCGCATCGAGGACCTGTCGATCGAGCTCTTCCTCGAGACCCTGCGCGAGCAGGCCGAGCAGGGCGTCGACTACTTCACGATCCACGCCGGCGTGCTGCTGCGCTACGTGCCCCTGACGGCGAAGCGCCGCACGGGCATCGTCAGCCGCGGTGGGTCGATCCTGGCCAAATGGTGCCTGGCGCACCACGAGGAGAACTTCCTC
>JAJFFA010000539.1 GCA_021776885.1 Planctomycetota bacterium | reverse complement strand
CGATCGCCCGCGGGAGCTGGCCCAGCTGCTCACCGCCCTGGAACGATCCAGCCTGGATCCGGCGCGCTTCGAGGTGATCGTGGTCGACGACGGCTCACGCGTGCCCATCGAGCTGGCCGGGATGGGGGCGCTGTCGTATCGCCTCCTGCGTCAGGACGCCGCCGGCCCAGGGGCCGCGCGCAACCGCGGCGTGGCCGCGGCGCGCGGCGGGCTGATCCTGTTCTTCAACGACGATGCCGTGCCCGACGCCGAGTGCCTGGCGCAGCACCTCGCGGCCCACGCGCGCTCCGAGGACGTGCAGGCCGTGCTGGGCAGCTTCCGGTTGCTGCCCGAGCATGTGCTCGACTCCTTCGGCACCCACGTCGAGACCACCAACGCCCTGTTCCCCCAGCCCCTGATGCAGGCCGAGGTCCTGTACCACGGCCTGTCCCTGTGCACGGGCAACGTGTCCCTCTCGCGCGGCGCCCTCGAGCGCGTCGGTGGCTTCGACGAGGCCTACCCCGTCGCGGGGGGCGAGGATTCCGAGCTGGGCGCGCGGCTCGAGCGCGACCTGGGGCTGCGCGTGCGCTACGAGCCCGCGGCCCGCGCGGCCCACGACCACGCCCTCGAGGTGCGCGGCTACGCCCGGCGCCAGCGCATCCTGGGCTGGGCCAGCGGACGCATGCAGGAGCACCTGGGGCTGCCCGCTCTGGTGGGCTGCGCACCGAGTGCGGAGGAGGTGCACGCCCTCATGGTGGGCGTCGAGGCGGAGCGTGGCGAGCGCGCGGCGCTGGTCGCGCGGGTCGAGGCGCTGTGTGCGCGGGAGCGCGCCCAGGGCGAGTTCAGTGAGGCCGAGCGGGTGGCCGAGGCGCTGCAACGCCTGGGCCAGCTCGAGTTCCGCCGTGGTCTGGTGCACTGGCACGCCGGCGAGGCGCCCGATACCTGGACCGGGGCGGAGGACGGTACCACGCTCGCGGCGCCCGGGCTGCCCGGAGCGCCTGTTGCATCCGGAGCCTCTGTTGCATCCGGGGCGCCTGTTACGCCTCGGACCGCGACGCGAAACGAGCGCACGGTGGGCGTCACGTCGGCACCGACGGCACAGGCCGCACCGGCGCCGGCACACGCACCGGCGCCGGCACACGCACCGGCGGCGGCACACGCACCGGCGGCGGCGCGCCCCGGCGTGCCGGCACGCGCCCCCGCGGCGGCCGCGGCCGCGGGGCCCGCGAACACGGCGACCCTCGTCGCTCCGGCCCAGCCGGCGCGAGCGCGTGCGCGCACCGAGCCCAGCCTCGAGGAGGTGCTCGAGCCCCTGGAGGGCATGATCAGCCTGCAGGAGGCGCGCAGTCTGCACGACCTGGCCCTGCGCACCTCGCGCGGCGTGATCGTCGAGGTGGGCAGCTACCGCGGCCGCTCGACCGTGGCCCTGGCCCTGGGAGCCCTCGCCGGCCACCAGCCGGCGGTCTATGCCATCGATCCCCACGCCGAGTTCACCGGCGTGCTCGGCGCGCACTTCGGCGCCGAGGACCGCTGCGCCTTCTACCGCGCGATGCTGGCGGCCGGGACCTGGCGCAACGTGCGCCTGGTCAACCTCTCGAGCGAGGTCCTGGCGCCCGGCTGGGAGCTGCCCGTGGGGCTGCTCTGGATCGACGGCGATCACTCCCTCGAGGGCGTGCGCCGCGACGTGGGGGCCTGGCGTCCGCACCTGGTCGAGGGGGCGCTGCTGGCCTTCGACGACGTCCTGCAGCCCGAGCTGGGCCCGCGCCGGGTCATCGACGAGCTCCTGGCCGAGGGCTCGTTCCGCATGGTGCACCGGGTGGGCAAGATCGAGGTCCTGCGCTACCTGGGAAGCTGACGGAGCTTGTCCCTCCGGCAACGCATTGCATGATGGTTCGCCGATGAGCGCGACCCAGGATGAGCTCGAGACCGGCCCCGCGGGGCCGGAGGCCCGCCCGCGGGAGGTGGCGCTGTACGATCGTTGCTTCGGCATGCAGGACGGCGAGCCCGTCCTGGCCTGGCGCTACGACCAGAATCCCCATGGCCGGCCGGTGCTGCTCCTGTCGGGGCAGGCGCAGAACGCGGTGGCGGGCTACGCCTGCTCGCCGCGCCACGCCCTGAGCCACGGGGACGAGGCCAGCGCCGCGACCATCGGTGAGACGGGCGACGTGATGACCGACCCCGACTGGCGCGGCAAGGGACTGTTCAGCGCCCTGGACCACGCGGCGATGGCGGAGACCGCGCGGCAGGGCTGGCCGGTGGTCATCGGGCTGCCCAACCGCAAGTCGGAGGACCTGTTCACCCAGAAGCTGGGCTGGAAGCTCGTCGGGCACATCCGGCCCTTCACCTTCGTCCTGACCACGGACGAGGGCGCGCGCGCCGAGCGCCTGCGGGCCGGGCGCAAGGCCCGGCTGATGGTGCCCTGGACATACTGGCGTGGGACGATGCGCCGCGGCAAGCTGCGCAACCGCGCCTGGGGCAAGCTCAACACCCTGGCCATCTCCGCCTTCGACGCGGCGGTGGACGAGGTCGCGCGGGACGTCGAGAAGGACTTCTCCTTCATGGTGCGACGCGACCACGCCTACCTGAACTGGCGCTTCCTCAACGCGCCCTCGAAGCTCTTCCGGGCCCACGGCGTGTACGACGCCGAGGGCAAGATGCAGGGCTACGCGGTGGTGCAGCTGCCGCGTCGTGGCGAGCCGACGGGGTACGTGGTCGACCTGCTGGCGCGGGACGACGTGGCCTTCGCCGCGGCCATGGACGGCGCCCTGGGACACCTGGCCAAGGCCGGCGCGTCCGTCGCCCGGGCCTGGGCCGTCGAGGGCTCCTGGTGGGAGGGGCGCCTGCGTCAGGCGGGCTTCCGCGCTCCCAAGCGCGAGGACCGCAAGGCGATCATCGCCTACGTGCACGATCCCGAGCACCCCCTGGGCAAGGCGGCCCTGGAGCCGGCGCGCTGGTACTTCACGGACGGCGACCGCGACGACGAGACGGTCGGGTGAGGCAGGGGTGAAGCACCGACTCAAGCTCCTGGCCCGGGACGTCTACGCGCGACTCGTGGCGTTCACGCCCCTGGGCTGGCTGCTGTCGCGCTGGGCTCCGCCGCGGCTCCTGATCCTGGCCGGACACTGCGTCACGGCGCCCTCCAACGATGGCCTGCCCCAGGACATGAAGCTCAGCGCCGGTCGCCTGCGTGCGATCGTCGCGCGGCTCTCGCGCCACGCGACCTGGGTCACCATCGGCGAGGGCTGGCGTGTCCTGGGCACGCCGGCTGCGCCGCGCAGCCTGGTGGCCCTCTCGATGGACGACGGCTAC
>JAJFFA010000538.1 GCA_021776885.1 Planctomycetota bacterium | reverse complement strand
CTGCAACACTCGGTGCAAACGGCGCTTCCGGGTTTCGTGAGGGCGTGAGGGAGGCCGGGCTGGTGGCGGCGTAGTGCGGGAGCCCCGGAGGGTAGCCGCCGTCGGGTGGAGCGTAACGGTGCAGCGACGCCAGCTGGCTTGCGCAGCCTGCCCACGGCGGTTGGGCTTCGTCGGCAGCCGACAGGACCCTCACGCGCCTCGAGGCGGTCGCGCTCGATGAGCTCGAGGGCCACACGTCGCCGTGCCGGGGTCACGCGGACTCCGGCCGGCGCAGGGCGGCGCGGCGCAGGAGCAGGACGATGGCCAGGATCGCGCCGAGGGCGAGCAGGTTCTGGCCCCAGGGCGCGAGGGCCGGGGGGAAGCCCGCGATCTTGCCGCCGCCCTGGACCACCACCCAGAGGGCCAGCACGACGCCGGTCAGGCCGCCGCCACCCACGAGGCCCGAGCCGAACAGGGTGCCCTGGGAGCTCTTGCGCTCGAGCTCGTCCTCGTCCTGGATGCCGCGGGTGACCCACCAGCGGGTGAGGCCGCCGAGGAAGACCGCACTCATGGTGTAGAGCGGCAGGTAGATCCCGACCGCGAAGGCCAGGGCGGGCAGGCGCAGCAGGGCCGCGACGATGGCCAGGGCGGCGCCGATTCCGATCAGGGCCCAGGGCAGGTTCTTGTCGATCACGCCGTCGATCACGAGGCGCATCAGGGTGCCCTGGGGCGCGGGCAGGGCGTCCCCGCCGATGCCGCCGTCGACGCCGCGGTCGAGCAAGAGGATCACGGCGCAGACCACGCCGGCGGAGGTCAGCACGCCGACCAGCTCGCCGACCTGCTGCCGGAAGGGGGTCGCGCCCAGGATGAAGCCCGTCTTCAGGTCCTGCGAGGTGTCCCCGGCGATCGAGGCTGCGATGCAGACCGCCGTGCCGACCATCAGCGCGGTCGCCTTGCCCGCCATGTCGGTCCAGCCCAGGGCGGCGAAGACGGCGCTCGTGGCCAGCAGGGTCGCGATCGTCATGCCGGAGGTGGGGTTCGACGTGACGCCCACCAGCCCGACGATGCGCGCGCTGACCGTCACGAAGAAGAAGGCGAAGATGGCGATCAGGATCGAGGCGACGCCGCGGCCCGCGATGCTGTCCAGGGAGCCGAGGACCCCGGGCACGAAGGTCATCAGGGCCACGATGGCCAGGACGATCAGGCCGGCCTTCTTGAGCGAGAGGTCGCGCTCGGTGCGCTCGATGCCCTCGCTCCCGGCGCGCATCTGCTGCAGGCCCAGGCGGAACGACTCGAGCATGGTCGGGATGGACTTGACCAGGGTCCAGATGCCGCCGGCGGCGACGGCCCCGGCGCCGATGTAGCGCACGTAGCGGTTCCACAGCTCGCCCGGCGCCATGTCGCGGATCAGCAGCGCGGTCTCGGGGTAGAAGGGAGTGCTGCGCTCGGCTCCCCACCAGGCGATGGCGGGGATGATCACCAGGGCGGAGAGGGCGCCGCCCGCGGCCATCACCGAGGCCACGCGGATCCCGAGGATGTAGCCCACACCGATCAGGGCGGGCGAGACGCTGGCCGAGACGACGGCCTTGCCCGGCAGGGCCACGGAGAACTTCGAGGGCAGGACCTTGAGGCCGTCGGTGAGCAGCTTGAAGAGCATGCCCACGCCGATCCCCGTGAACACGGTGCGCGCCTGGTGCCCGCCCGCGCGCGAGGCGACGAGCACCTCGGCGCAGGCCATGCCCTCGGGGTAGGGCAGCTTGCCGTGCTCGCTCTGAATCAGGTAGCGGCGCAGGGGGATCATGCACAGCACGCCGATCAGCCCTCCGCACATGGCGAGCAGGGTCATCTGCAGCCAGGGCGGCTCCGCTTCCCAAAGGAACAGGGCGGGCATGGTGAAGAGCACCCCGGAGGCCACCGACGAGCTGGCGGAGCCCACCGTCTGGGACATGTTGACCTCGAGCAAGGAGCCCGACCTGCCCGTCGCCGCGAGGACGCGGAAGGCGACGACCGTCAGCACCGCGACCGGGATCGACGTGCTGATCGTCAGCCCCGACATCAGCCCCAGGTAGGTGTTGGCTGCCCCGAACACCATGCCCAGCACGATGCCCGTCAGCACGGCCTTGAGGGTGAACTCCGGCAGGTTCTGCCCGGCCGTGATGGGCACGAACACCTCGCCCTCTCGAAGACGGTACGCGGTTCGCGGCAGCCTACTCTCGCTCATGGATTCTCCCATGGATGGTCCCGGGGGGGATTGTCCCGGGCGGGTGGGGGGCAAGTGTGCGTTGCGCCGCAGCGTGCCGCACGAAACGTTCGCGGGTTTCGTCGGGCCGGCGCTCAGCGCCGAAAGCCGAAGACGAGGGCCAGCATCGTCGCGTCGATGTCGGCGTCGAAGGCCTCGGTGGAGATCAGTCCGCCCTGCACGCCGCGCAGCTCGAGGGCGATGTGGCTGCCGTAGTTGAGGGGCAGGGCCAGGCCCAGCTTCCAGTAGGCGCCGACGGTGGAGTCGGAGTCGTCGCCCTGGGGATCGGCCTCGGTGTCGAGGTCGGCCTTGACCAGCACCAGCGCGGCTCCGAGGCCGGCGTAGGGCGAGAGCGAGAGGCGCCCGAAGTAGGGCTCGAGGCGCAGGCCCGCCGTGAACTCGAAGCGCGAGAGCTCGCTCGTGACGCGCTCCCCGGTCGGCAGTCGCCGGCGCGCCCGGTCGTAGCCGTAGTGCAGCCCCCCCTCCAGATAGAACGGGTGCAGGCCGTAGTCCTCGACGAACTCGATGCCCAGAACCGTGAGGGTGTCGAGGTCTCCGTAGGCCGGGTCGGCGAGCACCTGGCGCCCGATCGAGGTCTCGACCCCACGCAGGGGATCGTGGCGGGGCCAGCGCGGATCGGAGGACCCGCGCCAGGCCTCGGGGTGGCCACAGGCGGGCAGCAACAGGCAGAGGAGCAGGGCGGGGGAGCGCACGACGCGGAAGCCTAACCGGGCCCGCGCAGCGGCGGGAGGCCCGGGTGGGGGGCATGTCGCTTTGCTGCGCGGGGGCTCCTGCTCGCGGGCGAGCTGGCCGACGCCCTGGACACCACGCCCCCGGCGATCAGTCGGCACCTGCGCCTGCTGCTCGAGGGCGGCCTCGTCGCCGGCGAGCGCACCCCCGAGGACGCCCGGGTGCGCCTCTTCCGCCTGCGCCCCGAGCCCTTCCGCGCCCTCTCCGGCTGGGTGCAGGAGGTCGAGGGCTACTGGCAGGAGCAGCTTGGCTCGTTCCAGACCCACGTCAAGCGCCGCCGCGGCGCGCGCAAGACGAAGTGAGCGAAGCCGACCCCGACGACTGCGTCCGCGTCTCGACCTACGTCGAGGTCGAGCCCGCCCAGGCCTTCGCCCTCTTCACCGACGAGGTCGACGCCTGGTGGCGCCGCGGCGCACGCTTCCGCTTCGCCCTGGGCCGCACGGGAGTCCTGCGCTTCGAGGGCGGCGAGGGCGGCCGCTTCGTCGAGGACTTCGGCGACGAGCTCTTCGAGGTAGGTCGCATCCTCACCTGGCAGCCCGCGCGCCACCTGGCGTTCACCTGGCGCGACCGCAGCTTCTGCCCCGACGAGACGACCCGGGTCGACGTGCGCTTCGAACCCGCGGCCGCGGGCACCCGCGTCCGCCTCGAGCACTCGGGCTGGAGCGCCCTCCCCCCCGGCCACCCCGCCCGACTGGGCCTCAGCGGCCCAGCCTTCCGCGCCGCCATCGGCAGCCGCTGGGCAGAGCTCTGCGTGGCCTTCGGGCGCCCGCGCGCCGGTTCGGGGCCGTGATGAATGCCGCGTAGTGGCAGTGCGTCGTCGGGGCCAAGCCGTTCGAGCGCTCCTACGGCGGCGTGGTTCTCGTCGTCCCGCGGCAAGGTGTACGTGCTCAAGGTAACGTAGACCCATGCTCGAGCTCGCCTGGATCGCGCTTCCTATGGCTCTAGCC
>JAJFFA010000537.1 GCA_021776885.1 Planctomycetota bacterium | reverse complement strand
CGCCGTCCCGGGCTACCAGCTCGATCGTGACCTTCGACCACGACCAGCTCGGGGGCACGGCGGCTTGCAGGGCCGCGGGGACGCTCCAGGTCCCGTCCGGCGCCCGCACGAGGTCGATGTCGATGGCGCGCTCGCCGTCATGGAACCAGGTGGCGTGCACCCCCGCGACGCCGTTGGGATCGCTGGCGCTGACCGCCAGGTCCCAGGACTCCTGCACCCGCCAGCGGCCCTCGCGCAGGGTGGGAGAGGTCAGGCTGAGGCGCGGTCCCACGCGCGCGAGCTGCCAGGCGTGACGCTGCTCCGCGCGCAGGCCCACGGCGTCGACGGCCCCGACGACCAGGGCGTAGTCCCCGTCGGCGCGCCCGTTCGACCACCACTCCGGATCCTCCCAGGGGGCCGCTTCGCCCGGCTTCCAGGTGCTCGTCTGCGCAGTTCCGTCCGGCCCCTCGAGGGTCGCATCGAAGCCGGCGATCCAGCTGGCCTCGTCCACGGCGAAGACCTCCAGCCGCGGGGTGTCGCTCGGACCGATGACGCCGTCCGGTGCGCCGCCCGGGCGCAGGGAGATCACCGGCGGGCTGTCGTCGACCTGCAAGGGCAGCTCGGCACGTTGCAGCCGCGCGTCCGGGATTCCCAGTGGGTAGGACTCGAGACGCAGGGTGCGCGGACCCTCCCCGGCGAGCTCGAGGGTGAAGTGGGCGATGCCGCCCTCACTGCCCTCGAGTTCGAGGGCGAGCTCGCTGCCCTCCTCGTTCGCGACCCACGCGCGCACCTCCAGCTCGGGATCGCGGGCGCCCACGCTCAGGCGCCGCCGTCCCGGTCGCACCGCCGTGGCGCGCTGCGGGGACAGGTTCTCGAGCCCGGGTTCGTCCCCGAGCCAGGCGACGAGCTCACCGCGTCCAGGGAAGAAGCGGAAGGCGCGGGTGAACACGGGACGCTCCAGGGGCTCGCCCGCGACGCCCTCGAACAGCTGCGCCTGGAGGCGCCCGCTGCCCGGCGCGGACAGTCCCGTCTCCTCCACCGCGATCACTGCGGCGTGGCGTGCGTCCACCTTGGTCGTGCCGACATGGCGTGTGCGACCGTCGTCGAAGGTCCACGACCAGCGGATCTCCCCGGCGCCGTCCGTGTGGAAGCGCAGCTCGTCCTCCGGGAACAGGATCAGGGCCCGGGCCTCGGCACGCGCCGCGGAGGCGCCACGCAGCTCGGCGCGGCGCACGCGTCCGGGGGCGGCCAGCTCGATGCGCAGGGGGGCCTCGTCCCGCTGGCCCGCGTCGTCCGCGGCCACCACCAGGAACTCGTAGCTGCCCGGGAGCCGCGGCCCCAGCTCGGCCAGGCTCAGGAGCGCCCTGCCGTCGACCAGGGGCACGCTGCCGCCACGCTGTTCGCGCTCGGGCCCCAGCAGCCAGGCCGCGACCCCCGCGGCGGCCGCCCCCGCCGGGTCGCGCGCCTCGATCGGTACCGACACGCCGCCCAGGAAGGTACGTGCCGCGACCGGGCCGATCTCGAGGGTCCAGGGCGGGCGCACCTCGAGCTCGAAGGTGTCCGAGTGCCACTCGACTCCGTTCTTGACCAGCTCGACGCGCAGCTCGTGCTCCCCCGGCGGCGTCCCGGGGACCAGCGCGAGGGCCAGGCGATCCGCGCCCAGCACCTCGAGGGTGGCTACCCCGCTGTCCTCTCCCCCGCGGCCCACCAGGCGCGGGGGCGCGGCGAGTCGCGCGAGTGCGGGCGCCCGCGGGTCGAGCTCGAGCTCGAGCGCCGAGGAGCCAGGCCCCAGGGCGACCTGCCGCGCGAGGTCCCCTTCCTTATAGAGCGAGAAGGGCTTGATGGGCGCCGAGTCCAGGGCGCGGGCCACGCCGAAGGCCGTCAGGGTCGAGAGCACGATGCCGAGCGCCACCCAGCGGGCCCGGACCCGCGGCTGCAGCCAGCCCGCGAGGGCCTGGCGCGCGCTGGCCGCAGTCTGGAAGCGCGCCGCAGGGTCCTTCTCGAGGCAGCGGGCGACGAACTGCGCCAGGGGCCGCGGCACGGCGACCAGGGAGCGCGCGTCCCGCGCCGGCACCTTTGTGTGCTGACGGATCACCTCGTAGGCGCTGCTGGCCTGGGGCCAGGGCAGCTCGCCGGTCAGCATCTGGAACGTGACGACGCCGAGGGAGTAGAGGTCCGAGCGCCCGTCCAGGGGACGGATGGCGTTCTTCTCGGCGAAGTGCTCGCACTGCTCCGGTGAGGCGTAGACCAGGGTGCCGCCGCGCGCGCGGCGCACGCGTGACTCGCGACTCTCGCTCTCCGGTCCAGAGTCGAGGCTGCCCGCCTCGGGCAGGGCCACCGAGCGCGACAGGGACCCGGGATCGAGGTCGAAGATCGTGCGCGGGGCGTGGGCGTCCCCGGCGCGCTCCTCGGCACCGACGTGCTGGCCGATGCCGAAGTCGATCACCTTGATGCGCTCGGGTTCCCCCGGCGCGCGCGGCGGCAGGACGAAGATGTTCTCGGGCTTGAGGTCGAGGTGTAGCAAGCCCGACCCGCCGCCCGCCCCGCCCTTGGTGCCGTGGGCCGCGTGCAAGGCGTCGAGCACCTGCAGCGCGAGGGCGGCCGCGCGACGTGGCTCGAGGCGTCCCTCCCGCGCGAGCATCTTCGACAGCTCCTCGCCGTCGAGGAACTCCATGACGAAGAAGTGGAAGCCCTCGCTCGCGCGGTCGAAGGTGATCCAGCGCACGACATTCTCATGATCCAGCTCGGTCAGGCGCTGGGCCTCGCGGCGGAACTCGGCGATGGCGCGGGCCGAGTGGGCGCCGTGCAGCACCTTGACCGCCACCCGCGCGCCGAGCATCTCGTCGCGCGCTTCCCAGACCGCGCCGAAGGTGCCCTTGCCGAGCAGGCGCTGGACGCGGTACTTGCCCGCCAGGAGGACGCCCTTCAGGTCGCGCGCCGCGGGCCGTGGGCTCGACCCGCTGGAACGACCCGAGCGCGTGGCGTGTCCCTGGTCGTGGAGCAGGACGGCGGCCTGGCGCTCCAGGTCACGCTCGAGGCGCGCCAGCTCGATGCGCGCGGCGTGGCAGGTGTCGCCCGCGAGGGCGACGGTGGCGTCCGCGTGGCGCACCTCGAAGCGCTGCGGGTCGGCGCCCGTGGAGTTCTGGGCCGAGCCGCGTGCGTGGACGAGGGCGTCGACCAGACCGCCGATGCCATCGCCGGGTGTGGAAAGGTCGATCTCGAGGGGCGTGTCCGGAGCTGCATCGGCCGGGTCCTGCGCGGGGGCAGGATGGACGACGATCCGGGGCACGGGCGGGATGGCGGTCGCGCGCTGGCGTGCCTCGGCCTCGACGGCTGCGCGCAGACCGCGTTGCAGGCGCGCCTGGAGCAGGGCGCCCGTGCGCTGCGTCAGGTCGTCGCCGCGCTCCAGGGCCGTGGCGATCAGGTGCTCCTCGTCCGGCACGAGGCACTCGATGCCGAGCACGGCCTCGACGACGCGCAGCAGCGGGCCCGGCGGGTCGCCCGGGTCCAGCCCCGCAGCGGTCGGTGGCGAGAGGGCTCTCAGGGCGTGACGCGACAGGGCGGCCGCGAGGGAATCGGCGGCTTCCGAGAGCGGGGCGGAGCCCTTCAATCGCCCGCCCCCGGCACCTCGAGGCTGAAGCTGTGGATCGTCCCCGACGCCTCCTCCAGCCAGAGCTGCACGCGCGGGATGTCGGTGGCCAGGTCGGCCTCGAGGCTGAGCTGGCTCGCGCCGGGCTCGAGCAGCGTCCAGGGGCAGAGCTCGCCCTCGGCGGCACGCAGGGCGTAGCCGAAGAGTGGTGTGGCGTCGGGGTCGAGGGACAGCTGAACGGCGACCCGCAGGCCGCGGCGCTCGACCCGCGCGTCGCGGATGCGC
>JAJFFA010000536.1 GCA_021776885.1 Planctomycetota bacterium | reverse complement strand
CTGGCTCCGTACGCTCCCGTACGCCACGCCTCAAGGGTGCACGGCGTGGATGTGGACGAAGGGGCCCATGCGCTCCACTCCCTCGAAGCGTGTCAGGGGCAGGTAGAGCTTGTCGAAGTCGTTGAAGAGGGGGTCGAGGTCCGCGCGCTCGAACCCGGCGGCCAGGGGCGAGAAGGTGACGACGTGGGGGAAGGCCGCGGCCAGGCGCGCGCGTTGATCGGGGTTCGGGTCGCGCTCGCCACCCTCGAAGAAGTAGTCACCGAAGACGATGTAGTCGAAGCCCGGCAGGGGCTCCTCGTCGCCCCGCTCGATGCGTGCGAGGAGCGCCTCCAGGCGCTCCGGGTCGGCGTGCCGGAAGCGTGCCCGCGGCAGGAAGTAGCGCGTGGGCGTGGTGTATTTTCCGAGCAACAGGGCGCGCTCGGAGCGGCCTACTCGTCCGCGCAGGTCGCGCGCGGCCTCGACGCGCGTGTCGACCGTGTCCATCAGCCGCAGGGTGCGGGCGATGCGCTGGGCGGGGATGAGCGCCGCGAGCAGCACCGTGCCGCTGAGGGCCAGGCCGCGCGCGCGCGGCGGCAGGATGCGGGCCACGCGCACCAGCCCCAACCCGGCGAAGACGCAGATCACCGGCACCAGGGGCAGCATGTAGCGCGCGTAGACCGTCGTGCCCGAGCCGAGCACCACGAACCAGACGAGGGCGAAGGCCGCCAGCACCTTGCCGCCGCGCTTCGAGAAGGAGAGCGCCAGACCCAGGAGGCCCAGGGCACACAGGGGCCAGCCGAGACCGGCACCGAAGGAGATGCGCAGGTGCTCGACCCAGCCGCGTTCCTCGAGCGGTGTCGGGCCCGCGGAGGTCTTGTGGGTCAGCTCGGTCAGGGCGTCGCCGAACAGGGCGTCCGGTGTCAGCACGACGAAGGGACACAGGAGGCAGAACGTCCCGGCCGCTGCCAGGGCGGCCAGGGCCAGGGCGCGCGTGCGCTCCACGCTCCCGCCGCTGGGGGCCAGGAGGATCGCGAGGGCGACCGGCAGCGCGGCCAGAGCTCCCGGGTACTTCATGGCGGCGGCGAGGCCGACGCCGGCTCCAGCCGCCAGGGGGTAGAGGGCCGAGAGGACGCGCAGGTCGCGCATGCAGGCCAGGGCCGCGATCAGGGTCAGGAGCACGCACAGGCTCAAGGCCGTGTCCGTCACCGCGAAGTGTGCGTCGCGCACGGCCAGGTGCGCAGCGGCGAAGAGCGCGGCCGCAGCCAGGCCGGCGCGGCGCGAACCCACGCGGCGCGTCAAGGCGTAGACGCCGAGGATCGTGAGGGTGCCGAAGAGCGCAGACAGGAAGCGCCCGACGCGCAGGGCGCGGGCGCGCTCGAAGTGGTCGGCGTCCAGCTCGGCCTCGGCCGGGTCGAAGACCGGGGCCAACCCTAGCAGGCGATCGGCGAGGCGCGTGGCCGCCAGGACGTAGGTGAAGAGCGGCGGGTAGTGCAGGGTGACGGGCTCGAGGTTGCCGTTGAGCACGCGCTCACTGCCCTCGACCAGGGTGCGCTCGTCCGGCCGCGAGTCGATGTGGGGCAGGCCGAAGTCCAGGTGCTGGAAGCGCGGCCAGGCGCCCAGGCCCAGGATCACGAGCAGCAGCACGTAGGCCCACCGGCGCTGCTTGCGCGCTCGATCCGCCGCCATCAGACGAGCAGCTCGCCGGGCAGGCCGTGCTGCGCGAGGCGCGCGCGCAGCCGCTGCCAGCGCTTGGTGACTGCCTCGACGGAGAGCTCCATACGCTCGGCCACCTCCTTGTGGGGCAGGGCCTCCAGGCCGCAGAAGACGACCAGCTTGCGGTCCTCCTCGGGCAGCTCGCGCACCTGCGCCGCGAAGGCGGCCAGGCCCTCGTCGCGGGCCACCCGGCGGCTGATGGCAGTGGCGCTGTCGGGCATGTTCTCCAGAGCGAAGAGCCGCGTCGACGAGCCGGCGGCGGCACCCTGGCGGCTGACCCGGGCCAGGGAGCGGAAGGCCTCGAGCAGGACGTTCTTGGCGATGCGGAAGATCCAGGGCCGGAAGGGCGTGGTCTCGGGGTCGAAGCCGTCGAGGGCGCGCCAGGCGCGCAGCCAGACCTCCTGCACCACGTCCCCCGGGTCGATCTGGCCGCGCTGCTCCGGGCGCACGCGCAGCTCCGCCCAGGTGAACAGGGCCGGGGCGACGCGCTCGTAGAGCTTGCCGAAGGCCGCGGCCTCACCCGAGCGCGCGGCCGCCAGCCAGTGCAGCGTCTCGGCGCCGCCGGAACCTTCCGGGGGCGCCGGCTCGTTCGCGGGCTCGTTCACAGGTTCGTTCGACATCGCCATGCAGACTCTGGATCGTAGCAGGGCGCTTATACAATAGGTGCGCCCCATGCCGCCCCAGGACCCCTCCGCCCGCGACGACGACGCAGCGGCCGTCTTCGACTTCGTCCAGGACTTCCTCGACGACCAGGCCGAGGGGCGTGCGCGGCCCCTGCGGGAGTACCTGGCGCGCTGGCCGGGGCACGAGGAGGCCGTGGCGGGCGAGTACCTGGAGCTGACCGCGGGCGGGCAGGAGACGGGCGGGCTGGAGGGCGAGGTCGACGACCCGTCGCGGGTCGGGCACTACCGGCTGCTGACGGAGGTCGGCGCCGGGGGGCAGGGCAGCGTCTGGCTGGCCGAGGACTCGCGCATCGAGCGGCGCGTGGCGCTCAAGCTCCTGGCCGGGGGCTTCATCTCCGCCGAGCGCCGGGCGCGGCTGCGGCGCGAGGCCGAGGTCATCTCGCGCCTGGCTCACCCGGGCCTGTGCCAGGTGCACGAGGCCGAGATCGACGGCGACACGCCCTTCCTCGCCATGCAGTTCGTCGAGGGCGCGAGCCTGGCGGCCAGCCTCGACCTGGAGCGCGAGCGGGTGGCGAGTGGCGCCAAGGAGCGCACCCCGAGCGTCGTGGAACGACCTCCCTGGCTGCCCCGCGACCGCGGCGAGCTGGCCCGCGTGCTGCTCTTCGTCGAGCGCACCGCCCGCGCCCTGCACGCCGCCCACGAGGCCGGGGTCGTGCACCGCGACGTCAAGCCGGGCAACGTCATGGTCACCCCGGGCGGCGAGCCCGTGGTGCTCGACTTCGGCCTGGCGCGGGACGAGGACTCGGACGCGGACGGCCTGACGCGCACGGGCGAGGTCTTCGGCACCCCCGCCTACATGTCCCCCGAGCAGGTGCGCGGCGAGCAGCAGCGCATCGACCGCCGCAGCGACGTCTACGCCCTCGGCGCCTTGCTGCACGAGTGCCTGACCCTCGAGCGCCCCTTCCGCGGCAAGAACCGCGTCGAGCTCGAAGCCGCGATCCTGGGCGCCTCCCCGCCCGACCCGCGCGAGCGCAACCCGAGCGTGCCCGAGGACGTGCGCGTCGTGCTGCAGACGGCCCTCGAGAAGGACCTCGCGCGGCGCTACCCGAGCGCCCTGGCCTTCGCCGAAGACCTGCGTCGGGTGCGCGAGTTCGAGCCGATCCACGCCCGTCCCGCCGGCCCCTTCCTGCGCCTGGCGCGCTTCGTGCGCCGCCAGCCCGGCCTGGCCGCCGGCCTGTTCTCGACCTTCGCCGCCCTCAGCGTCGGCCTCGTCGTCTC
>JAJFFA010000535.1 GCA_021776885.1 Planctomycetota bacterium | reverse complement strand
CCGTGCCGCCGGGGCCGGCGGGGTCGCGGTAGAAGTACTGGAAGTTCCAGGTCGTACCCGCCGTGATCGCCCCGCCCGTGGCGTTGGGACCCGCGTAGTCGACGCCGCGTCGCGCGACGCCCGCCGCGTCCGAGGTCTGGGCCGTGAAGCGGCGCACCGTCCCGCCCACACAGCGGAAGCCGTCACCGAAGGGCGTCATGATCTGGTTCGTGCCGTACAGGAACAGGCCCGGCCGGTTCGCAGGCAGGCCGATCGAGCGCAGGCGCAGGTGGTTGGCGCCGATGCTGGGGGTGCGCGTGGCGTAGATCGTCGCCCCCGGGCCGGCCGAGTTCGGGCTGCTCGAGCAGTAGCTCGACCCCGGTGAGAGATCGACCACCGAGACCCAGCCGCTCTGGGGACCGGTGTAGCCGAAGCCGACCAGGCCCTCGTCGTTGAGCACGACACCGTTGCCCCAGGGCCAGCCGAAGCTGTTCGCGTTCGAGTCGTGGTTGAGCACGCGCTCGCCCGTGATCAGGTCGATGACCACGACCTTGGAGAGGCCCGTGACGCCGAGCCAGCGTCCATTGGGCGAGAAGGCCAGGTCGACCGGGGGCTCGTCCATCGTGCGCGTCACGACGGACGTCAGGCTGCCGCCCGAGATGTCCCAGACGTCGATGCGCGTATCGTCGCTCTGCCGGAAAAGGCCCGCCGCCAGGTCGTTCGTCGCTTCGACCGAGTCGAGGCCCGCCACGAAGCTGGTGTGGGTCGAGAAGGCCGGGAAGGTGCTGGCGAAGGGGTAGTCCGCTCCGGCGGGCGGGTTGGTCAGGTCGTACAGGAACGCGCCCGCGCTCGTGCGCACGATCAGCTTGGTTCCGTCCGGGGTGACCACGAGGTCATGGGGATCCCCGGCGATGTCGTCGTGGCGCTGCAGGCCGCCGATCGTGATCAGGTCCACCTGGGCCCCGACGACGCCGTTCGAGTCGCGGCTGATGCTGGCGACGAAGTCGTTCGTGGCCACGACCGACTCCATGCTGGAGCCCCCGAAGGGACCCGGGTCGCCCACCGGGTTGTAGATCCAGGCCCGCGCGGTCTGGGCGCCGGCCAGGGAGTAGAGCGCGATCTCGAACTCGCTGCGCACCGCCACGTGCTGCCCGTCGGGGGTCAGCGCGAGGTCGTGGGGAATGCCCACCTGGTCGGCGTTCGCACCGCCCAGGGTCGTCCGGTACACGACGCTCGGGGCGCCGCCACCCGCGGGTCGCAGCTCGAACACGGTCACGCGCGCCGTCGCCTCGCCCTGGGCGTCCTGGCTGGCGGAGAGCAGCACCGCGTGCTCGTTGCTGGCCACGGCGCTGCTGACCTCGAAGTCAGAGCTGCCCGAGGGCAGGGGCTGGCCCGGCGCGTTCGCCAGCTGCGCTCCCGACTGCACGTCATAGACGTAGAGGCCACCGCTGGCGCCGGACCCGGCGCGCACCGCGGCCAGGGTTCCATCGGGCGTCAGCGCCACCTCGCGACCGAAGTCGCCGGTGACCGTGTCCGTCAGGATCACGAGGTTGACGAGGTCGACGACCAGGGTGCACTGACCCACGACGACGGCGCGCTCGTTGGTCACGGCGACCGATTCGGCGCTGTCGCCGGAGAACACGGGAAAGCCCGTGTGATCACAGGCCAGGCGCACCAGCTCGGCGCCGCTGGCCAGGTCGTAGACCCGCAGGGCGCCGCCGGAGGAGTTCTCGCGCACGACGGCCAGGCGGCCGTCCGGGGTGATCTCGGCGTCGTCCATGCCGAGCAGGGCGTCGTGGTCGGCCAGGACGACCTGGGCGAAAGCGGTGGGGGCGGTGGCCAGGGCGACCGTCACGAGAGCGGGAGCGATGAGACGCATGGCGGGATCTCCGGGGGGAGCGGGGGGAGCCAGGTTCGGGGGGAGGCCGCCGTGGGCGGCGACGAGTTAGGCCTGGATCCGCAGCAGGTCACACCCAGGTTGCAACGGAACCCCTCGGGGCGCCATTGAGCTACCTTCTGAACATGCTCCCGCTCCTCACGGCACCCCTCCTGGCGCTCTGCGCCTCCAGCACCCCCGTCCAGCCGCAATCCGGCCCGCAGCCCGCCCTCGGGCCCTGGCGCGCGGTCCTGACCTGCCCGGGGGGCGAGATCCCCTTCCGCCTGGACCTCGTCCGGGTCGGCCGCCGGCTCGAGGCCCGGATCCACAACGCCAGCGAGGTGATCGAGGTGCGGCGGGTCGAGGCCTCGCCCGCGGGCGAGCTGGTCTTCCACATCGAGCCCTACGACAGCCGCCTGCGAGCACAGGTCGGCACCGATGGCAAGACCCTGAGCGGCACCTGGGAGCGCTACCGCAACGTGGGCGAGGCGACGCGCCTCCCCTTCCACGCCAGCGCCGGCGACGCGCCGCGCTTCGGCCCGGGCTCTGATGGCGTCACAGGCCCCCGCGACACGACGGACGCGAGCGCCCTCGACGCCATCGCCGGCCGCTGGCGGGTCGACTTCGACTCGGACGAGCACGACGCGGTCGCGGTCTTCGAGGTCCTCGACGGCGGCCGCGTCGGCGGCACCTTCCTGACGACCCTGGGCGACTACCGCTACCTCGAGGGCGCAGTCCACGGACGCAGCCTGTACCTGTCGGTCTTCGACGGAGCCCATGCCTTCCGCTTCGTCGCACGCCTGCAGCAAGACGGCAGCCTGGCCGGGGACTTCTGGTCGCGCGACTCCTGGCACGAGACCTGGACGGCGGTGAAGGATGACGAGGCCGACCTGCCCGACGCCTTCGGCCTGACCACCTGGACCGGCGCGGTGCCCCTGGCCGACCTGGTCTTCCCCGACACCCAGGGCGTGGCGCGCTCCCTGGCGGACCCCGCCTTCGCCGGGCGGGCTCGCATCCTGACCCTCTTCGGCACCTGGTGCCCCAACTGCAACGACGCGACGCGCTACCTGGTCGAACTCGACGGACGCTACCGCGAGCGCGGCCTCTCCATCGTCGGCCTGGCCTTCGAGTTCGGCGACGACGCCGAGCGCAACGCGCGCCAGGTCCAGCACTACGGCGAGCAGAAGGGCGTGCGCTATCCGCTCTTGATCGCGGGCACCTCGGACAAGAAGGCGGCCAGCCAGGCCTTTCCCGTGCTCGATCGCGTGCGCGCCTTCCCGACGACCGTCTTCCTCGACGCCGCCGGCAAGGTACGCGCCGTGCACACCGGGTTCTCGGGCCCCGCGACGGGCGCGGAGCACGAGCGGCTGCGCGAGCGCTTCGAGGGCCTGATCGAGGAGCTCCTCGGCGAGGGCGAGTAGACGCTCAGTCGTCGCCCGCGAAGGCGCGCCAGCCGAAGCCGTAGGCGAGGTGCGCGGGGAGGCGCTCCAGGCGCGACTCTCCCGGGCCGATCAGGGCCTCCTCGGTCAGGCGCCAGACGGCTCCGTTCGCGTCGACCAGCTCGCCCGCCGGACCGACGCTGAAGCGGCGCGGGCCACGCGCGTAGGCGCGCACCTCCCCCACCAGCCCGCGCGCAGCCGCCGCGTCGCGCAGGCCGGGAGCCAGCCAGTCGCGCGCCAGGAGCGCGCGCAGCACCGCGGGCCGCAGGGCCGCCAGGCGATCCGCGTCCAGCTGCGCGAGACGCTCGGGCCTGCCCTCGACCAGCCCGCTCAGGGCGCCCCAGTCGAGGTCGCCGAAGTCCGTCGCGACGCCCCCTGACTCCTTGCGCCAGGCCTCGGGCAGGGCCGCGCCGGGGCGCGGGTCGTCGTTCACGAGCACGACCTGCAGGGCACCCACGCGGGCGTTGTGCACGCGCTCGCGGCGCAGTCCCTCGAGCTCGAAGGCGGCGGACTCCTGGCCCGCACGCACGACGAGCACGCGCTCGCGGCCCTGACCCGCGCCACCCGCCCTACCTACACCGGGCGCGGCGGACGACGGGGCCGCGGGGAACATGTTGTCCTCGGCCGCGAAGTACGCGCCGTAGGCGGCGCCCGGCGTGTAGTCGCGCTCGTAGCCGGTATCGAGGGCCAGGACCAGGGTGTCGGGATGGCGCGCGCGCCAGGCGCTCCAGGTGGTCAGCACCAGGGGCAAGGGCTCCAGGGCCAGCCCGTCCGCTTCCTCCACCAGGGCTCCGATGACC